>DXUR01000172.1 GCA_019417795.1 Clostridiales bacterium
AAGCCGTTTGAACTTCATACTTCTTATGAGGACAAGGAAAACTATTACAGAAATCTGCGTAATCCGTGGTTGCTGATATTGCTCATGTTCGCAATATTTGCGGTTGCAAAATGTTCGGTAGTTTTTGGTGTGCTTGCCCTGGTTTCTCTGATTCCTGTTCTCGTATATCAAACCCAGGTTATGCAGAACAAACGCGAAGGTAAGACAAAAGAATGGTGAGGTGTTTATATCATGAATGAACGAGAAAAAACAATCCGATTATGGTTTGATATGTGGCTCAATCAGCAGGATATGGGCATTGATGATATTTTTACAGAAGATGTAATCTATACAGAAAGCTGGAGTCCCCAGTATAACAACCGAAAAACAGTAAAGCATTGGTTTCAGGAATGGAATACCCGTGGCAAGGTGGTCATTTGGGAAATCAAGCAATTTTTTCATAAGGGAGATCAAACGATTGTGGAGTGGTATTTCAAAAATGAAATGAACAATGGAAGTATAGAGGAATTTGATGGAATCTCGCTGGTTGAATGGACAGAGGATAATAAAATAAAGGCATTAAAAGAATTTGGGTGTAATCGCAATACCTATAATCCATACCAGGAAGGCGATACCCCTCAATTC
The DNA here is from genome assembly GCA_019417795.1 of Clostridiales bacterium. The sequence goes on from DXUR01000172.1 coordinate 625, forward strand.
AAAGCAGAAAAAGCGAATTGGTTTTGAATTGAGTGCTTATGGAGGTAAAATATGATGTATCGGACAGAATTAGTAGAAGGAATTACCGTGGAAAATGTAACAGAGAAAATCAATGCAAAAATAGAAGAAATGGAAAAGGAAAGCTATCGACTTGTTACGATGTCTTTTTGGGGAACCGAAAGAGCTGTACTGGTTTTCAAAAAAGGGTTAAAGGGTAGTTTGCTTTAACACATAGTTTGCTTTTGAACTGTCGTCTATGGTGCGTTGACAGACTGGTAATCTCGACTATTCGTTAAAGGACTTTATTGTGGACTGTTCGAGCAAGCCATTGGGCTTTGAGGTGACAAATATGAAAGTATTGGTCAGTGCCTGTATTATGGGAGAGAACTGTAAATATAATGGGAAAAACAACAAAAATTCAGCAGCTATCCATTTTTTAAAAGATAAAGAAGTGATTTCTATCTGCCCGGAAGTATTAGCAGGAATGGAAACTCCCAGACCCTGCGCAGAAATTGTGAATGGGAGAGTAGTTGATGAAAACGGAAATGATGTTAGTTTAGAATATAATAAGGCAGTGGCAGTTGCATTATCGAAAATTCAGAATGAAGAGATTGATTTAGTTATATTACAATCCAGAAGCCCTACCTGTGGTGTTAATCAGATATATGATGGTAGCTTCACTGGAAAGTTAGTTTCTGGAATGGGTTTGTTTGCAAAGGCATTAAAACAAAAAGGATATCATGTCATTGATGTTGAAGAAATATAAGTTTACCATTTTTCATTTGTTGAGGGATAAGGTTCCTAACGCATTAAGGCTGCATTTTTATATTCGCCTGATGCAAATGTCAATGGGAGCATGAGCGACTATATCATAGAATATTATTTTTTTCACGGAGGCTGATATGAAAGAAAAAATATTGATAATAGAAGATGATCCGTTGATACGGAATGAATTGAAAACGCTGCTGCAAAGCAATGGCTATGAAGCGGCGGCTCCGGAAGATTTTTCTGATGTGATTGATCGGATCAAAGCCGAACAGCCACACTTGATTTTACTGGACATCAAGCTACCGGGAACCAATGGCTTTTCTCTCTGCACCGAGGTTCGCACATTTTCCGAGGTGCCGATTATTTTTGTGACAAGCTGCAACACGGATATGGATGAACTGAATAGCATCATGCTGGGCGGAGACGCTTTTATCACGAAGCCCTATAACACAGCAATCCTGCTTGCGAAAATTGCTTCTCTGCTGAAGAAAGCCTATCCCGCACAGCAACGGGAACAGATCGCCTATGGAGATGCGGTGCTGCATCTGGAATCCAGCAGTTTGGACTATCATGGACAGAGCGTAGAACTTACTAAGAACGAATTGAAAATTCTCTATTACCTGTTCAAGAACGGAGGGAAAATCTGTTCTCGTGGAGATATGATTGAGTATTTGTGGGACAATCAGCTATATGTGGATGACAATGCTTTGAGCGTCAATATCAACCGCATCCGGGAAAAACTGGCGGGCATCGGTCTGACGGATTTTATCAAGACAAAGCACCGACAGGGGTACACGATATGAACAGCAGACGATATTGGAAAAACAGGCTGCCATTTCTGCTGACGAACCTTGTTTGTATGGCTGCACTCACTGTATTTTTGCTGGTGTGCGGCAATTCGGTTTCCGCAGTAGTATTGATCCTGATTGTATGGGCATTGGTTTTGCTGATGGGACTTGTCCTCACTTACTGGAAACGAAAGCGGCAGATGAAAAAACTTCTGGATATGGCAGAGCAGCTCTCTGAGAGATACCTTATTTCCGAAGTGATGGAGCTGCCGGAGCAGGCTGAGGATCAGGTTTACTATCAGCTTTTGAAAATGGCTGGAAAATCCATGTTGGAGCAGATCGGGGAGGTCGAGCGGGAACGCCTGGAGTACAAGGAATACATTGAACAATGGATTCACGAAATCAAAACGCCCATTACTGCCATGAAACTTCTATGTGAAAACCATCGGATGGACTGGACAAAAGAACTTCTGCTGGAACTGGAAAAGACCAATCGCTTTACCGAACAGGCTCTTTATTATGCCCGCAGTGAGCATACAGAGAAAGATTATTCTGTCCGGGAAATGGCACTGTCCCAAGTGGTGCATCAGGCGATTGCAGATAATAAATATCTGCTGCTCCAAAGTGGTATGCGTCTGGAGGTGGAGGAAATGCAGGACACGGTTTATTCAGATGAAAAGTGGGTGCGCTTTATTCTGAACCAACTGATTGCCAATGCGGTCAAGTATCGTACGGAACAGCCGGTTCTCCGCATTTCTACTCATAAACGGCAGGATCAGGTTGTTCTTGTCGTGGAGGACGATGGAATTGGGATTGCTGCGTCCGATCTGCCCCGTATCTTTGAAAAGGGATTTACCGGTCAGAATGGTCGTATGGTCCAGCAGTCCACAGGCATTGGCCTGTACCTATGCAAACGGCTTTGTGAAAAGCTGGGCATTGGCATTACGGCGGAGTCGTCGGAACATGGCACAGCAATTTCCCTTTCTTTTCATATTAACTGTTTGATTCATGAAGTGCAGAGCTGAGAACCGTTCTGCACTTCTTACATTTTTGTTAGAACTTTGTAAGAAAACTTGATACAAACGAAGCCGCTCTTATTTTACAATAGAGATCAGAGGTGATAACAATGAAAGAAATTTTGAAACTGGATCATATCCAAAAATATTACGGAAATAGTGGGAATGTTACAAAAGCAATTCAGGACATCAGCTTTTCCGTTCAGGAGGGGGAATTTGTAGGAATCATGGGAGCATCCGGTTCCGGCAAGACCACCCTGCTCAACTGTATTTCCACCATTGATACCGTCAGTGCGGGACATATCTATCTGGATGGAACCGATGTGACGGAAATCAATGAAAAACAGATTGCCCGGTTTCGCCGGGAAAATCTTGGATTTGTGTTCCAGGATTTTAACCTGCTGGACACGCTGACCATTTCGGAAAACATAGCCCTGGCGCTGACCATCAACAAGGTTCCAGCAGGCGAGATTGATGGACGGGTGCGGGAAATGGCCGGAAAGCTGAATATCATGGATATTCTGGATAAGTACCCATATCAGGTGTCCGGCGGCCAGAAGCAGCGGTGCGCCTGTGCCAGAGCCATTATCAATCAGCCTAAGCTGATTTTGGCGGACGAGCCTACCGGCGCATTAGATAGTCATTCGTCCCAGATGCTGCTTTCTACGATCCAGAGTATCAACGAAGATCTCGGAGCCACAATCCTGATGGTGACACACGACGCTTTCTCGGCAAGCTATGCCAATCGTATTCTCTTTATGAGGGACGGGGCGATCTTTACGGAAATCCGTAAGGGTGGTGATTCCCGCAGGACTTTCTTTGAAAAAATCCTGGATGTCCTCACCATGATGGGAGGGGGCATGAGTGATGTACGCTAAACTCATTTTCAAAAATGCAAAGCGGTCTGTGAAGGACTATTTGATTTATATTGTGACCATGACACTCTGTGTCACCCTGTTCTATGCGTTTTTATCTATCAGCAGCACCCATTATCATCCGACCATTGGTGCGGAATATAATATTTCCCTGCTGGCTGGAGGTATGAAACTGGCAATTTGCGGGATTAGTCTGCTTCTTTTGTTCCTGATCCACTATGTCAATCGTTTCATGCTGAGAAAAAAACAATCGGAGTTTGCAGTTGAGGCAACCTTGGGAATGGAGCAAAAAACCATAGGACTGCTCTTTTTTGGAGAGACTTTTTTCCTGCTCATATTCTCTGTGTCGGTGGGAATCCTTCTGGGGATGATCGTTTCTCAGGTCATTACGGCTATGCTGCTTGCTTCTTTTGGGGAACCCTACGCTTTTTCTTGGTCTTTTTTTCCAGATACTGTGCTGCTGACCGTGGGCTTCTTTGTTGTTTGTCAGATTCTGGTTGGAGTCGGGAATGTCAGAATTCTCAACAAAAGCAGGATTATTGAACTTATGACGGCAAACCGTCAGAATGAAAAACCGCTTCATAAAAGCAGATGGATGCCGATGATCTGTATTTTCTATGGCATTATGCTGCTGTGGATGCTGGAGGTAGGTGCTGTAAAATATCATTTTTACTTCGATCCCAGACATCCGCTTCCTGTAAAGCTCATGTATTGGGGGAATGTCCTTTTCCCTGCACTGACGCTGCTTTGGGCAATCGCAGGTGCTGTTTTACACAGAAAAATAGGATTTTCCCGATATCTTTGTGGGCTTCTGGCTGGTGCTGTATTGACCGCTATCCCGATTTTTTCCATCGCAGAACTGGAAAAAGCCTACTTCCTTGGATTTGACGCCCCAACTCTGAATCAATATTTGCTGTTTGGGGTTGCGGATATTTTGTTTATCATTTCCGCAGTCATTTATTTATCGAATGCGGCGCTCCTATACTGGAAGGAGTCTAAAGTGTCCCGCAAATATCACAATACGAGTTTATTTCTGTTTGGACAGCTTTCCTCTAAGCTGGCTACCAATACGAAAACGATGACGATAATTTGTGTGACCCTGACTTTTTCTATCTGCTTGTTTGTCATTGCGCCAGTTTTGACAGGATGGAGTCTGGGCTATTTGGATAGTCGGGCAGTCTATGATATTCAAATTTCAAGCCGCTACAACGATGTTTATGAAGTGGAAAATCTTCCGGATACAGACTATGGGGAAATTACTGCGTTTATAGAACAAAACAACATAGCGATAAAGGACGATTTGACTTTTTCGGAATATCTTCCCCAAAAAAGCGACTTTCACCAGCGGGTAAAGTACGATTTTCCTCCCTTGGCAATTGCACTGAAGGATTATAACGCTGTTCGGAAAATGTTGGGATATGAACCTATTACCTTACAAACGGATGAATTTGCTACCCACTGGCATCGTGCGGCAGAGGACAAGGATATTGAAAACTACATCGCTAAGCATACCTTACTGGAAACTGACGCAGGCACCCTGAAACTCAGTGAGAACGCCGTGTTTCAGGAGCCTGTGGGGGAATCTATCTATAATCTTTATACAGATGTGGTGTATATCATACCTGACGAGATAGCGCAAGTCTTGCTTCCGGTACAGAGCAACCGATTTGTGATGACCCAATATCCGCTTCCCTTCAAAACGGCAGAAATGCTGGAACAGCTTCTTGGGCGTTCTTATCCAGAAGATCCTGATAAAGACAATCTGGCAGGATACAGTACAACTGTCCATACTACGGAAGTGAACCGTATAATCGCCCTTAACTTTATCCTAAAAGCGTCCTTGATCTATGGTGCAATTGTGCTGATGGTGATGTGTCTTACCGTGCTGGCTCTTCAGCAGCTCCTAGATGCAGAAAAAAACAACTACAGATTTTCGGTTCTGCGAAAAATGGGAGTGGAAGAGAAGGACCTGCATACTTTGGTTCTAAAACAGCTTGGTGTTTGGTTTGGAATGCCGATCACAGCGGCAATCGTTTTAGCAATGATTGTGATTGGCTATTTTCTTCAAAGTGTTTCTGCTGAAATCTCAGCTTATATTGGCTGCGGAGCCTTGATG
>DXUR01000173.1 GCA_019417795.1 Clostridiales bacterium
CACTCGAATTGTTTGCAGTTTCACCGTTTGTCCTCCTATCCAACATAGTTTTGGGGTGACTCTTTTACTATCTCCCATTGTAAGCGTTCTCTCTGGCGAATGTCAACCTGTTTTTACATTCATTTCTGAAAGAAGGTGGTTTTCCACATGAACAAGCACTCACAGTTGAAAATCCGAGGACACGCCAAATGACGCTCGACTACTTCTATGGGCAGTCGGGCGAACTGTTTTCCTACTTCCGCATCCCAAAGGCGTTATTTCAGGACAGCCGTTTCCGGCAGCTCTCCACCGATGCCCGGACGCTGTACGGCATCCTGCTCGACCGCATGAGCCTGTCGGTCAAGAACGGCTGGATGGACAAGCAGGGACGGGTGTATATCATCTACACTGTCCGGGAAGTGCAGGAATCGCTCTGCTGCGCCGAACACAAGGCGGTCAAACTGTTCCGAGAGCTGGAACAAATCGATCTGATCGAACGCAAGCGGCGAGGTCTGGGCAGACCCAGCCTGATCTACGTCAAAGACTTCACCACAGGGTTGTCAAAAATGCACAATCTGAATTGCGCAAACAGCAATTCAGGCGTTGACCAAAGCGCAGTTCAGGAGCAGACAAAACCGCAAGCAAATAAGGACTGATAAGAATAAGACAGAGATGAATAAACCTGATCCTATCCACTCAGAGGACATTCGTGAACAGCTTGAGGATTATTTTTATCAGGCGTTGGAGGTCGAACTGCTGCTTCGGCTTTTCCCGGATGATGAGGACACCATCTGTCAGATCGTGGATTTGCTGGTAGATACCTGTGCTACCAAGCGCAGGATGCTCCGAATCGCCGGAGATGATAAGCCTGCCGAGGTGGTACGCAGTCGGCTGAAAAAGCTGAATGCCGACCACATCCGCTTCGTGCTGAACAGCCTTGCCGAAAATGCTACCCCCGTGCGGAACATGAAGCAGTATCTGCTTGTCTCGCTCTACAATGCGCCCACGACCATGAATCTACACTATCAAAATCTGACGAACCATGACTTTGCGCACGGTTCCCGGAAAGCGGGGTGATATTATCGCAAAGAAAGCAACGGTTATTGTGGTCACGAACCAGAAAGGTGGTGTCGGAAAAAGCACTACCTGTGAAAATCTGGGCATCGGGCTGGCAATGGAGGGCAAGAAAGTTCTGCTTGTGGACACTGACCCACAGGGCAGTCTTACCATCAGCATGGGCTGGCAGCAACCGGATGAACTGCCCACCACGCTGTCTACCCTGATGCAAAAAGCCATGAACGACCAGCCCATCCAGCCCGGTGAAGGCATCCTCCACCATGCAGAGGGCGTAGACCTCATCCCTGCCAACATCGAATTGGCGGGGCTGGAAGTGGCTCTTGTAAACAGTATGAACCGGGAAAAGATGCTCAAACAGGTGTTGGAAAGTGCAAAACGGGAGTACGATTATATCCTGCTGGACTGTATGCCCTCTCTGGGGATGCTCACCATCAACGCTTTGGCTGCGGCTGACACCACGCTGATTCCCGTTCAGGCACAATACCTGTCTGCCAAAGGTCTGGAACAGCTTTTGCAGACTGTCGGCAAGGTGCGGCGGCAGATCAACCCGAAATTAAAAATCGAAGGTATCCTGCTTACCATGACGGACAGCCGCACCAACTACGGAAAGCAAATCGACACACTGATTCGCCAAGCATACGGCAGTAAAATCAAGGTGTTCGACCAGACCATTCCCCGGTCTGTCCGTGCCGCTGAAACCAGTGCCGCCGGCAAAAGCATTTTCCAGCATGACCCCAAGGGCAAGGTGGCAGAAGCCTACCAATCTTTAGCGAGGGAGGTGCTGGTGGATGCCGAAAAGCGGCTTAAACGTAGCTCTGAAAGGGCTAGATGATCTGTTCAGTTCAGAGGAAACCCGGCAGGAGGAACAGCGTGAACAGGTACAGCAGATTCCTGTGGATGAACTTTTTCCGTTCAAGAACCATCCGTTCAAAGTGCTGGATGATGATGCAATGACCCGGACGGTAGAAAGTATTTCACAATTCGGTGTGCTGGCTCCGCTCATCGCCCGCCCCAGACCAGAGGGCGGCTATGAAATCATCTCCGGGCATCGTCGGAAACACGCCGCCGAACTTGCTCATCTGGACACCGTGCCTGTCATTGTGCGCAACATGGAGGATGATGCCGCCACGATATTGATGGTCGATTCCAACTTGCAGAGAGAACACATCCTGCCCAGTGAGCGGGCGTTCGCGTACAAAATGAAGCTGGATGCGATAAAAAATCAAGGTGCTAGGTCAGATTTAACTTCGTCCCAAGTTGGGACGAAGTTGAGAGCCGATGAAAAAGTAGCAAAAGATTCAGGCGAAAGTCGCAATCAAGTCCAGCGTTTTGTGCGCCTGACGAACCTTGTCCCTGAATTGCTCGACATGGTGGACGAGAAAAAAATCTCTTTTAACCCTGCGGTAGAACTGTCCTATCTGGACGAAAAACAGCAACAGGATTTTTTAGAAGCAATGGATGCTTCCCAGAACGCACCATCTCTTTCACAAGCCATTCGGATAAAAAAGCTGGCGCAGCAGGGTGAGTTTGACTATGATGCAGTCTACAACATTATGAATGAGGAAAAGAAAAACGAACTGGACACCGTGACTATCAAAAACGAAACTCTGCGGAAATACTTTCCGCGCAGTTACACTCCCCGGCAGATGGAAAGCATCATCATCAAGCTGCTCGACCAGTGGCAACTGAAAAAGCAACAGGCAAAACAGAAGAAGCAGGAAGAAGCGCGTTGAGCGCAGACTGAACCGTAAGACCCAGTTCCGGGTCTTTTATTTTTGCAAAAATTTTGGAGGAAACGCCTATGAACTTTACTACCACTCACATTCGTTCCGAGAAAGTCACCGTTGATACTCGCATCTACACCGTTCTGGAGGGCGGCAAGAAGTCCGGCAAGGTCTACCTCGCTGCAATCGCTCCCGACATGGAGCTGACTGTCATTACACTGGACGAAGCTCCCGGCATTCTGCCCTGTTTTGACGAAAGCGATGCCTATCTCAGTGTGCTGGACACCTCGCTGCTGCTCAGCTACAACCCGGCGCAGGTTCTCAAGTTTGCGGGCAAACAGTATTTGACTGGTGCGGTCATTCTGCTCCGCGCAAACATGGACGGCAACTTCATCTCTCTTACCATCGACGAAATCTATCGTTTCCAGAAGTATCTGGAAAGTCACAGCGTCACCCTGATGGTGGACAACCAGAAGTTGACCTGCATCTGCATCGACTGAGGTGTGTCCATGAAAGAATTTGAAGTTGAAATCACGGAAACCCTGCAAAGGACTGTGGTGATTCGTGCAGGGTCACGCGCAGAAGCAGAAGTCCTTGCGGAAGAAATGTGGAATAACGAAGAATTTGTGCTGGGCGCAGAGGACTTTGTCGGCGCAGAATTTTCTGCCGTAAGTGAAAAGGAAATCACCCCCAAATGCCGAAAAAGAAAGGATGAGATGGAGCGGTGACAAGTTTTTTCATTGGATTCGCATTTTTTGAGTTTGGCGCACTCTGCGGCTTTTTCGTGGCTGCGCTGATGCAGGCGGCAAGGGATGGTGATGAGCGATGCAGGAAGAAATCGAGCAGAAATCATTCAACATTATGATTTCGACCACGAAGCTGTCTGCCCGGACAGTCCTCAATGCGGTAAAAGCGGCGATACGGCTGTATCAGTCCAAGGCATCCCAAGGCAAACAGAGCGTCCGTACACTCCTGCGGCAAAATCGCGGTGTGTCCAGCGTGGAGATCAGCAAGACCGGTATCAAGGGCTTTGAACGGTATGCCAAAAAGTACGGCATTGACTATGCCATCCGAAAGGACAGCTCCGAAGTGCCGCCCAAGTATCTGGTCTTTTTCAAAGCCCCGGATGCCGAAGCATTTCAATCGGCTTTCAAGGAGTATTCTGCTTCTCTCCTGAGTAAATCGAAGCGTCCTTCCGTTCTTGCCAAGCTGCATGAACTGGTACAGGCTGCGGCAGAACTTCCCGGCAAAGTCCGACACAAGGAACAGGAGCGTGGGCTGTGAACACAAAGAAGCTGACAAAACTGCTGGCTCTGTATCTGCCCTATATCCTGCTTGGGCTGGTGGCAACGAACTTTGGTGAAGCGTGGCGGCTTGCCGAGGGGAAGGAACTGGGCGAACGCATTATGTCCATGATGGGAACACTCCCGGCTGCATTTGCGAACCCGCTTCCCAGTCTGCACCCGCTGGATTTGCTTATTGGCATTTCCTGCGGTGCAGGACTACGGCTTGCCGTATACTTGCGAAGCAAAAACGCCAAGAAATACCGACACGGCATGGAGTACGGCTCTGCTCGGTGGGGTACTGCCAAGGACATTGAGCCTTTTCAGGCTCCGAAGTTCGAGGACAATATCATTCTGACAAAGACAGAACGCCTGATGATGAGCAACCGCCCAAGTGACCCTAAAAATGCGCGAAACAAAAACGTGCTGATCGTTGGCGGCTCCGGCAGTGGTAAGACCCGGTTTTGGCTTAAACCGAATCTTCTGCAAATGCACAGTTCCTATGTGGTCACTGACCCCAAGGGCAGTATCGTGGTCGAGTGCGGGAACGCACTTCTGAAGAACGGCTACAAGCTGAAAATCCTGAATACCATTAACTTTTCCAAGAGTATGCACTACAACCCATTCAGCTATGTCCACAGCGAAAAGGACATCCTGAAACTTGTCACGACCCTTATGACCAACACGAAGGGTGACGGTTCAGGCGGCGATCCTTTCTGGGAAAAGTCGGAACGGCTTTTGCTGACTGCGCTGATTGCGTATCTGCATTATGAAGCACCGAAGGAGGAACAGAACTTTTCCACTCTGCTGGAAATGCTGAACACAATGCAAGTGTCAGAGGATGATGAGGACTTCCAGAATCCTGTCGATTTACTCTTTGAGGATTTGGCAAAAAGGAAGCCCAATTCTTTTGCAGGGCGGCAGTACAAGCTCTACAAACTTGCGGCAGGTAAAACGGCAAAATCCATCCTGATTTCCTGCGGCGCAAGGCTCGCGCCCTTTGATATTCAGGAACTGCGCGACCGTACCATGTACGATGAACTGGAACTGGATATGCTGGGAGATCGAAAGACTGCACTTTTTCTGATTATGTCGGACACGGATTCCACCTTTAACTTCCTGATTAGCATGGTCTACACGCAGCTTTTTAATCTGCTCTGCGACAAGGCAGACGATAAGTATGGTGGTAAGCTGCCGGTTCATGTTCGCTGCCTGATTGACGAGTGTGCTAACATCGGGCAGATTCCCAATCTGGAAAAGCTGGTAGCCACCATCCGCAGCCGTGAGATTTCGGCGTGTCTGGTGCTGCAAGCCCGCAGTCAGCTGAAAGCCATTTACAAGGACAATGCAGATACCATCGTGGGCAACATGGACAGCCAGATTTTTCTGGGCGGTTCTGAACCCACCACGTTGAAAGAATTGTCCGAAACGCTGGGCAAGGAAACCATTGATTCGTTCAACACCTCGGACACGCGCGGCAACTCACCGTCCTATGGCACATCGTTCCAGAAACTGGGACACGAACTGATGAGCCGTGACGAGCTGGCAGTGTTGGATGGTGGCAAGTGCATCTTGCAGCTGCGCGGTGTGCGTCCGTTCCTTTCCGACAAGTACGATCTGACCCAGCATCCCAACTACAAGCTGACTTCCGACTATGACCCCAAGAATACGTTCGATATTGAGAAATATCTGAACCGCAAAGAAAAAATCCAGCCCGGAGATGAGTTCTTCGTGCTGGATGCTGATTCGCTCCCGCCTATCTGATTGGACAGGCGGTTTTATTTTTGACCGGAGAGGTACACCAGAAAATCCACTCTGCCGCAGTTTGCGGCGCAAAAATATGATTTCAGGTGTGTACGGACGGTCTACAAGTTTTGAATGATAAAGGAGAAACGACTATGGAATTCTTTAACTCTGCGATCGAAGTTCTTCAGACTCTGGTTGTCGCTCTGGGTGCCGGTCTGGGCGTTTGGGGTGCGATCAACCTGCTGGAAGGTTATGGCAACGATAACCCCGGCAGTAATGCTCATGTACGGTAGAGAAGCACAAAGCAAAACAAGGATAGCCAGCCCTGCCACTATTCCGAAGTCAGGGGAACGCAATAGAAAAATTCA
>DXUR01000174.1 GCA_019417795.1 Clostridiales bacterium
TATGTACGGCGGCAAACGCCGCCTTAAAATCAGATAGGTTCGGTGTCCTGCTCGTCCGGGGCTTCGTCCTCGTCCGGCACATCGGTCGGAATATCGAAATCGTCCTTGTCCTCGGTGTAATCCGCATCGGGGTCAAGGGCTTCTTTTTCTGCCATTTTCTTCTGCATCTGCTGACGGTAGAAGTAGAAACCGCCGCCCGCTGCCAGTGCGATCAGGGCAACCACGCCCAGAAATGCGCCTGCGTACTTCGTGATCTTATTTTCTTTGGGCGGTTCAGCGGTTGCTGCTTCCTCTGCGGCTTTCTTGGCTTCTTCCTCGGCTTTCAGCCTGTCCAGTTCTGCCTGCGCCGCCGCTTCTTTCTCCGCAGTGTAGGCATCCGCAGCTTCTTCCTCCATCAGAGCCAGAAGGTCGGCTTCGTCCACCAGATTCATAAAGTGGACGGTCTGCTGACCCTTGGCATTGCGGTCGATCACCAGATAAAATGTCGCGCCCGACTTCGACACCAGCGTGATGAACTGCTGCCCGGAGCCATCCGAATAATTGGTGTGGTAATCGTCCACCAGCGTCAGATTGCCCTCCGGGGTCAGTGCGCCGGTGGTTTCATCCGTGATGGTGACAACATCTTCCTCCACGACTTCCGGCAGAACAGGCTGTTCCACCGGCGCAGTATCGTCACCATAGGCGAATGCCGGAGCCGCCATGCCGATGCACAGCACCGCCGACAGCAGCAGTGCGCCAATTTTCTTAAATTTCATCGTTGATTTCCTCCTTATCAAACTCTGCGCCGACTGCGGACAGCGCAGCCGGGGTCGGGGGCATAGTTGCCGCCTGCCGCAGCAGGATCGCAAGCTGTTCCGGGGTCACATTGGCGGTGCGCACCATATCGGCAACTTCTGCCGCCGATTCCTCCTGAATGCGCCGTTCCAGAATCGCAATACGGTTGTTCAGCTTGATGCGGCGTTCCTGCTCCTTTTTGAGCATCGCCTTGAGCTTTTCCAGTCTTTCACCCATAAAAATCCTCCATTTCATTTTGAAAGCCGTCCAAAACCGGCGAGATACTGCTCCCAGTAGGACGAGTGAATGTTTGCGTACTTGATGGGGTCTCCGGCAGACACCATCATTCCGTTGCCGAGATAGATTCCGGTATGGCTCATTCCGGGGGTGTCATACGTCCCTTTGAAGAACACCAGATCACCGGGCTTTGCTTCGGCTTCGGAGATTTTCTGGCACTTGTTCCATAAGCCGTTGGCAGTTGTCCGCCCCACATCATAACCAGCCTGATTGTAGACCCAGCAGACGTAGCCGGAGCAGTCGAACCCGGTTTCGGGGGAACTGCCGCCCCAGACATAGGGAGTGCCGACATACTTTTTGGCTTCCTCGTAAATTGCGGCAAATTCGCTGTCGGTTAGGGCTTCGACAGGAACCGTGTAGTCGATGCCGGACTCCCCGGAGCCATCCGAACCACCGGGCGGTAAGCCGCCGTTGAACAGGTACGGTCTGCCGCCCAGCGTTTCCTGAAAAATCTTGTATCGTTTCCACTGGTCATCATCCAGTTCTTTCCGGATCACCGTTTCCAGCCCCTTGTTTTCCAGTTTGGTGTGGAAAATCTTGTACTCATACGGTACTTGAGTGGGAACCGGGATACCTGCCGGACTGATAACCCAGACCGTCTTGTACCGAATCTGCACCTCGACCCATGTGGTGAGCTTGTACTGCTTCTTGAAAATCTCCTGCAACTTTGCCTGTACTTCCGACCGGGTATAGTCGTCATAGAGCGTAGTCAAAAAAGAGGTAAGCTGCCACGGGTCGTGTTCGATGGGGTCAAGATGATACTGATACTCGTTGTAGCCGGGATGGTCGGTGGGGGTGCGCTTGATTTTTTTGTCCAGCTCCTTCTCCATTTTTTTATAATCCGCTTCTGCACCCTTAATATCTCTGTCCTCGGCGGTGTAGATGGTCTGCCCGGACACCTGCGTTGTACCGCTGAACAGGATGCCACAGGAGGAAAAGCCGGACATGACCAGCAGGATGAGCAAAAGAAAAACGCCCACGATCACCAGAACGTGCGCGTTGCTCTTTGCGGCAGTTGCCAGACCGTTGATGGCGGTGCTGACTGCACTTTTTCCTTTGTCGATTATCTGCTCCACGCCAGTCCGTGTTGCAGATGCGCCGCTGGATGCAGCCTTTTTGCCGCCAGCGGTCTGCGCCGCCGTACCGCCCGACCGGGCAGCGGCATAGTAGCCCTTGCGAATCTCCTGACGCTGTTTCCAGCGGGAAAGCCAGTTAGAGCCGCCCTCGTTGCTGTCACCGTGAGGGATGTTGGAATCTCCTGCATTTTGTGCCTTGTCTGGCTGGCGGGTAGAAGATTTTGTGGTGCGGGCTTTTTTCTTTGCTTGCATCTTGGCTTTCTTTTTCAGCTTCCGGGAGTAACGGCTCTTGGAAAAGTCCTGAACATTCCCGGCGGCTTTTTCGCCCTCGCTCAATGCCTGCACACCGACATTATCTTCTTCGTACTGGTCGATTTCCCGGTGCGCCGCAGACCGGGCAAGGGCGGCGGCGTACATCTCGCGTTTCTGCTCTTTGCTCAGTCGGCGCAGATCGTCCGGGGTCAGTTCAGCCTTGCCAAATCGGAGGTGCTGCGCCTTTTCCTTGGCTTTGTCCGTGTCCAGCTTCAGCTTTTTCTTTTTGGGCTGCGTCTGCTCGACATTTGCTTTCTCCGGGGGTGAACGGGTCTTTTTTGCGGACGTTTCCTCTTTGAAGTTCAGTTTCGGATTGCTCATTTCTGCGCACCCTCCGAAACCTCGCCCAGCTTGGTGGTCATAATGCGGTACAGTTCCAAGTCAGTCGGGAAACGGTCTACGAATGGCAGAATCACATTACCGAAGAACAACAGCCCTTCGCCCTCGCCGGAGTGGGTCACATAGGAAAGCTGGTGCGGCGAAATGTTAAGCTGCTTTGCAAGGATTTGTCTATCGCCAGCCGCTTGATTCAGCATGATAATCATGTCGGAATTTTCAAAAATATTCTCGACTTCACGCGAAGAAAGCAGGTCTTTGACGTTCTGCGTTAATCCTGTCGGGATGCCGCCCCACTTGCGGAAACGCTTCCAAATCTCCACAGAGTATGCCGCCGTCTGTTCCTCTTTCAAAAGCAAATGGAACTCGTCTGCATAGTACCGGGTAGATTTTCCTGCGGTACGGTTGGCGGTCACTCTGCCCCAGACCTGATCCTGAATGACAAGCATACCGAGCTTTTTCATCTGCTTGCCCAGTTCCTTAATGTCGTAGCAGACGATGCGGTTATCAATGTCCACATTTGTGCGGTGATTGAACAGATTCAGGGAGCCTTTGACGTAGATTTCCAGAGCCGTGGCAACATGGTGGGCTTCTTTTTCCTCCTGCTGGAGCAGGGCATTGTACAAGTCCTCCAACAGCGGCATATTCTCCGGGCAGGGGTCAGCAAAATATTTGCAGTAGATGAGATGCACACAGCGGTCAATGACTGTCTTTTCGACGGGCATCAGACCATCTTTGCCGCCCACCACCAGTTCGCACAAAGAAAGAATAAAATCCGCTTTCAGAGCCAGCGGGTTATCCTCCTCGGAATAGTTGGCATTGATGTCCATAGGGTTCACATACTGGTCGCTGTTGGGCGAAATTTTGATGACCTGACCTTTCAGCCGCTTCACCAGCGGAGAATACTCTCCCTCCGGGTCATTGATGATAATATCATCGTCCGTCACCAGAAACGCATTGGCAATCTCACGTTTTGCCGAGAAACTTTTACCCGAACCGGGAGTGCCGAGGATAAGCCCATTGGGATTTTTCAGCTTCTTTCTGTCCACCATAATCAAATTGTTAGACAAGGCGTTCAAGCCGTAGTACAGCGATTCTTTTCCGCTCTGATAAAGTTCCTGCGTGGTGAACGGGATAAAAATCGCTGTGCTGCTGGTGGTAAGACCACGCTGAATCTCAATCTGGTTATCTGCCAGCGGCAGAGAGGACATTAAGCCCTGCTCCTGCTGGTAGTCCAGCCTGCACAGGTTGCAGTTGTGCTTCTGGGCAATGCTGGATGCCTGAAAAACATTGTTTTCCAGTTCCTGCTCCGTGCGCCCGGTGTTCAGAACAAGGAACGTCACCAAAAACATTCTCTCGTTCTGGCTCTGCAACTCTTTGAGCAGGGCTTTCGCATCCCGTCCGTAAGTTGCCAAGTCGGACGGGATAATGTCAATATCATACCCGGCGCGGATGGCTTTTTTCTGTTCCTCAATCTTACTTCTGTCCAGTTCCGTGATGGTGCGCTTGACCGTCTTAATGGCGCGGTTCTGGTCTACGCTCTGGATGTGCATGGTGACGATCTGAGAAGAATCCATGTCCAGAAAGTCCTTCAAAAGTTGGTCGGACAGGTCGGATGCCGTGATGCTCAGAAAGCTGGCGGCGCAGTAGATGCCGCCCATTTGGAATGTGCGGCTGTTCTTAAAGGCAAACGCCGTAGGTGCAATGGCATCTTTCACCGAAAGCCCGCTTTTCACAAGGTCGTTCCAATCAAAACGGAACTTGGAAGAACCGTCCATGTTGAACATATCATGCATCAGTTTGAGCCGCTCGGCACCGTTCAGCGGCCGCGCCAGCACACCCAGCCGGTGAAAGTTGTTGAGCAAATCATTCTGGATGTGGTCGAGGCGGGTCTTGACCTGCCGCATACTCTCGCCCTCCACGCCAAAGGTGATGAATTTGCTTTTGGTCAAGCCATTATTGCCTTTGGCAAGCTGCTGACGCAGCATTTGCGAATACTCGGCACGAACATCATCAAACCCATCCCGCTGGAATGGGATGCGGATGCTTTTTTCAAACTCGGTGCTATCCGTTGCCATGTTGACGAAAGACAACTCGAACTTAATGCTGGAATCGAAGAAGTTCAGAAAGCTGCACCATTCCTCGAAAATTGCAGTCTTATCTTCCTGCTGTGCCAACTGGTAATTGATGTCCTGATAGGCAATCGTCCGGGTGTAGTAGTTCGCCTTAACCCGACAAGTGCCATCCTCAAACATCCGCTGCATCGGGATGGACTGCTGCGCAGTTTTGGGAACATCTGCCTTGGGCGGCTTCTTCTTGCCGCCATCCTTATTCTTTTTCCAGAACGGAATCATGGGCTGCGCCTCCTCTCATCAGAATTGCATAGTAGTTGTTGGTCTTGTACGGTCGAATCTTCGGGCGCAGAAACCGTGCCTGAAGATAGTGCGACAGCAGCTTTTCCATCGGCTGACCGTTTTTCTCGTACATTCCGAGGAAAAAGGCGGGCAACATCACCGCCATCATGCCGAGGGTCGCCGCCGTGTTGCCGCCGCTTTCCCGGAGCAAAAAGAAAAGCGGCACTCCGATCAGTGCCGCCGAACCGAAGCAGATAAGCTGCCGCTTCGTCAGGTTGAATGCGATTTTGGATTTAACTTTGGTTAAATCACGAGGGACTGAGATATACGCCGCCAAGAAAGCACCTCCTTAGTGTGCGCCGAGAACAGATTTTGTCACAGAGCTGGTTTTGAACAGGCTGAAACAAAGCAGGACAGTGTAGCCAACAATGCTCCAAATGGAATTGATTGCATCGCCGGAAATGGCAATGCTCTGAATCAGCACGGCATAAATTGCCACACAGATGAGAATAAGAAAGCCCTGAAATCCCAGCGCAAACAGACATTTCAGGTAATTCTGCCCCATGTGCGACTGTTCATGGTTGCCCCATGTTGCCATTGGAATAGGTGCAAGGCTTACCATGCAGTAGATCTCGATCATGCGCCCGTATACAATGACGAAGATAATGATGCTCAAAATCCTCATGGTGATGCCGATAAAGAACGATTGCAGGAATAATCCGAACAATGGACCGACTTCCATCTGCATCAGACTGGCTTCCAGCATGGAAAGTCCTATATCGTTCACTCTGGTATTGCCAGCGATGATGCCGCTGGAATCTGCCACGACTTTCTGGGTCAGGTCGAATACCGCCATCACAATATCAAACGTGTTGCTGATAAACCAGACGGAAATCGCCGTCTTGAAAACCCAGCGCATGATGAGCGCAGGTTCAAACTGTGCCATGTTGTTGTGCTGGGTAATCATCTCGATCAGTTCGTAACAGGCGATAAAGGTCAGGATGAT
>DXUR01000175.1 GCA_019417795.1 Clostridiales bacterium
GTTGCCCGTCAGGGTGCACAGGCTTTAGGGCTTGTGTTGCGGAGTAATGACTGCATTGCACACGCTGTTAAGTTTGTACTTGTGTCAGTAGTATCACTGCGCCTTTTCAGGCCGGTATATTACTGGCTTTTTTTATTTTACGGGATTTACCCACCATTGCGAGAATGACACCGGTTCATAGGCAACTATGGACGCCAGGCTTTATGCCGTCTGTCATTCTCGCTTTTTTATTGCCTGTAAGCCTGAAAAGGCTTTAAGGATAAATCAAAACTGAGAAAGGCAGGTCATGTACATGAATGTGAAGCAGAAAAGAAAGCAGAATGGTCGGCGGGTCAAGTCGGCACACTCCACGGACTGGAAGATGAAGAGACAGGCAGTATCTTCGCTCCGGCTACGAAATGTTGCACCAATGACGAGGGCGGTTATTTTGCCCCGAAGATCACGAAGGGGGATTTGATATGTCTGGCAGCAATAGTGCTGAACGAAAGCGGCATGAACCGCTGGTGCTGGTAGAAACGGCAGATCTTTCAGAAGAAGACTGGCTGGATTACCGGCGCCGTGGAATCGGCGGCAGCGATGTATCGGCGATTTTTGGCACTTCTCCATTCCGGACAGCCAGGGATCTGTACTACGACAAACTGAACATAGCGTCAGTGGAAGATGATGAGGGCAACTGGGTTGCCATGGAAATGGGGCATTTGCTGGAGCCTCTGGTAGCAAAGATATTCGAGCGGAAAACTGGATATCGGGTCTACCAGATCAAAAAGATGTTCCAGCACCCACAGTATCCTTGGATGCTGGCTGATGTGGACTACTTTGTGGAACTGCCGGATGGCACCACAGCAATCCTTGAGATCAAGACCACAAACTATAATGCCAGAGATAACTGGTGGATGAATGGGAAGGAGACTGTTCCAGTCTACTATGAATCTCAGGGGCGTCATTATATGGCAGTAACGGATATTGACCGATGTTTCTTTTGCTGCCTGTATGGTAACAACGAGGAGGAAGTTATTATCCGGGAGGTCAAGCGTGATTTCGAGTATGAGGCTGAGATGGTCTTTTTGGAGCAGTATTTCTGGGAAAACCATGTGCAGCGCCATGTGCCGCCGCCCTATACAGAAAGTGGGGCCTTGATCATTGAGAGCGCACGCAAACACTTTGGTCCGGCAGATAAAAATGCTCCGGCCGTTGCACTCGACCTGGATATGACTGCAAAACTCATGCAGTATTTGCGTCTTCTGGATGAAAAGAAAAATGCAGAGGTGTACTCCAAAGAAATCGACAAGGATATTCAGCGTCTGAAGGCGCTGTTGATTGCGGAAATGGGTACCAGCTGCACTGCAGTCTGTGAGCAGGAGGGAGTGAACTATACGGTTACCTATACCCCTGTTCGCAAGTCCATCATCGACAAGGATAACCTGCTTCGGTTGAAACTGGAGCATCCGGATATTTACGAGCAGTTTGTTACAGTATCCGAATCCAGACGGTTCAGTGTTAGAGCCTCGATTATGGAGGCCGCTTAGTGAGGTGAAAAAGGATGAATTGTATTGGTACCTACGACGGGACGATTTTTTATAATCCTGCCAATAAGTTTTGTATCGTCAGTGTAAAGACCGCAGACCAGAGCGTGCCTGCCGAGGCCAGGTCAAACAGACGGTACAAAGACCATTTGATCCGCTTTACAGCTGTGGGGTATGAGATTCCACGGACAGATGCGGTAGAGCTGGAACTGGATGGTGAATGGACAAAGGGCAAGTATGGTGTCCAACTCCAGGTGGAGCAGTGGCGTGAAATTGTGCCCAGAACAAAAAACGGCGTAGAGGGCTATCTTGCCTCCGGGCTTATCAAAGGGATTGGTCCTAAAACTGCCGCAGACATTGTGGAGCGGTTCGGTGTGGCCACACTGGATATTCTGGAACACCAGCCGGAGCGGCTGTTGGAGATCCGGGGTATTACGGAAAATAAATTGGAGGACATCAGAGCCTCTTATGCAGAAAACCGTATGCTCCAAGGAATTATGACTTTGCTGGCGCCATTTAAGATTACTCCCAAGACAGCATTGAAAATATATCAATATTTCGGCCCAACCAGCGTAGAGATTTTGGAAAAGAGCCCATTTGAGCTTTGCCAGATCTCCGGCTTTGGATTTCGGCGGGTAGATGCAATCGTACAAAAGAGCGGGGGCAATCTCCATGACTCTATGCGTATCAAAGGGGCTGTCTTTTGTGCGCTGGATGAGGGCAAGAGTAAACGAGGCCATCTGTACATCAGCTCTGAAGAACTGGAGAAATCAGCGCTGAAACTGCTCAATGAGAAGATACCTGTACCGGAGCTTCGCCTGCATCAGCAGGAAGTCAGGGATATGATGCAGGAAATGATCCTGAATGGAGCAATCGTTTCCGTGAAGGATAATATCTATCTTCCCAGAGTGTTTGCCCAAGAGGACGAAACGGCGCGCCGGATCGCCCAGCGTCTGGTCGCCCAGATGCCAGTAGAGCATATTGCGCCGGTGCTGGAACAGGTCAAGGTTGAAATGGGGCTGCGCCTGTCTGCACAGCAGGAGGCTGCGGTCTATGCAGCATTTAGGCATGGCTTGTCAGTGATTACGGGTTCTCCTGGTACTGGTAAAACAACAGTGCTGCGGACGATACTTGAGGTTTACCGGCGGCTGCACCCTGATGGCAAAATTGCTCTTATGGCGCCTACCGGTCGGGCAAGCCGCAGGATGTCGGAGAGCACCGGCTTTGAGGATGCCCGGACATTACACAGTGGTCTGGGACTGACCAGTGAAGAGGATGAGGGTAGCCGGAACAGAAAGTCAGAGCCACTGTCGGCCGATTTAATCATTGTGGATGAGTTTTCCATGGTGGATATGTGGCTTGCCGAGAAATTCTTTGAGCGCATGAAGGCAAATGCCAGAATCGTGCTGGTAGGCGACCCAGATCAGCTTCCCAGCGTAGGAGCCGGAAATGTTTTCCGTGAGATCATCGAGACCCAAATCGTCCCGGTAACGGTGCTGGATCAGATTTTCCGTCAGTCGAAGGATAGTCTGATTGCCTATAATGCCAAATTTATCAACGAGGGCAATACCAAACTGTTTTACGGACCGGACTTTGTTTTCGTGTCTGGTGATAGTCAGGAAGACACCGCTGAAAAGATTACAGAACGGTATTGTTTGGAGATACAGGAGAGTGGCATTGAGAATGTGCAGATTCTTTCACCTTTCCGTTCAGAAGGCGCCGCGTCGTCGGAACAGCTGAATGAGACCATTCGTGAATTGGTCAACCCATTCCGCTCTGCGGAGGAGGAAATCAAGTTTGGCCCCAAGATATTCCGGATCAATGACCGCATCATGCAGACCAAGAACACAGAAAAGGTCTCTAATGGAGATCTGGGCTTCATCCGGTATATTAAGGACACTGACCAGGGTAAAAAAATCGGCATGGATTTTGGCGCTGGCAGAACACTGGAATACGGCGTAGATGATTTGAGCAATGTGGATCTGGCGTATGCCACTACAATCCACAAGGCTATGGGCTCTGAGTATGAGACCGTCATTATGCCGCTGCTCAAAGCGCACACCATCATGATGTACCGTAATCTGCTCTACACCGGAATCACGCGTGCCAAAAAGCGGGTGGTGCTGATTGGGCAGAAACAGGTATTGTTTATGGCAATCCATCGTAATGAGATCGGCAAGCGAAATACGCTACTGGGTATGCGCATCCAGATGTATTTCAAAGCCTACGCAAAGAAAGCCGGCATCCCCATTCCGGCTGCGTTGGAAGAGCAATTAAAGAACGCAAGTTAAAAAAGAGAGGTCAGGTGCAGAAATGGCACTTGGCGTCTCCTATTTTTATGTCAGAAAGGAGTTTCCAACATGAATGAAAAAAGTAATCCGATGCCTATGATGTACAAAACAATTCCGGCAGTGGCAGAACTGAACAAGGTACCTGGCTTTGATCCGCTCAAATTTCTGCGCCATAAGGTGTCCAGAAAGACCAATGAGGAAATGCTGCAGTTGGAGTTGCCCTATCAGAAACTGTGGTTCCGTCTGCGCCACCCCCAGGGCCGCATGAAACTGACTACCCTGAGGATCACGGAACAGCTTGCGATTATGGAGGCCAGAGTTTATCTGGACCGCAGTGATGCAGAGCCTATCAGCAGTTACATCTCGCAGCACAGTGCGGAAGAAGGTACCGATTATGTGCAGGCTGCCCAGGATGAGGCATTGAGTGCTGCGCTGTCGGATGCCGGTTTCGGTTTGCAGTTTGCCGATGTTGCTGTTGACAGTACGGGCAAGGTGTTTGGAAGTAGTATTCCGCTTTCCGGGGCGGCTCCTATCCAGCAGCCAATGCCGGATGCGGCACAGAGGCCCGTAGAAGCCTCTGGAGCGGCGTTGCGGCAATCTGGCGGGGAAGTTCATGCCCGACTGGAAAGAGCGCCTCAGAGCGTCGTAGAGCGCCGTAATGCGCCTGCGCGTCCGACCTCTATCCAGAAACCTGCGGCAAAGCCGGTTCAGAATGAACAGCCCCCGGTTTCTCCGGTACAGCCCACTGTCCAGCAGATGGCTGCAGAAGAGAAGGAGAATATGGATACACTGCCTGCCGGCAAGGTAGAGGAGAATGCTCCCAATATGGAGCTGCCGGTACCCAACCGTGAGGTTACATTGGATAGCAGTCCAAAACAGGATGATGTGTCTGAGCAGCCGGCCGCACCCGTATTCCAATCGGATGAACCGGAAGAACTGCCTGTGGCGCCTGTTGTTCAGCAGGAAGCACCTAATCAGCCCCTGGCGCCTTCTTATACGGAGAGCACTCCGGTAGAAGATATCTTGAAGGTAATGACCTTTGAAGAAGCGCAGAATGTGGTGGTGGATAGCGGTCTGAGCAAAGGAAAAACCATGGCAACAGTTGCCAAGGAGCGTCCGGTGAGTCTGAAATTCTATCTCACCCCTGGTAACAAGAGTACCAACAATATCGTTCGTGCTGCGGCGCAGATCATGCTCGATGGTATGGCCGCACAGAAAGCCGGATGATAAGCAGCCCCATCTATGGGGCCAAGAAGGGAGGGAGAACAGATGGACTCATATCCAGGAGATTTTCCGTTCGGTATTATGGATGTAGTGGAACTTCTACATCTGCGAATCAGACGCCGACAGGCAAACAGTGTATATGTGGATTGCCCGTTTTGTGGTGACCGCCGCGGCAAGATGAATGTGAATTTCGTCAAAAATGTCTGGCGGTGCAATTATTGTGATGAGCATGGCGGTATGCTTGCGCTTTATGCGCGGCTAAACAATACGACTACATCCGATGCGTATTGGGAGATAGGAGAAGCCCTGTGCAACGATTTTCACAGGGAACGGCCGAACTCTGGATATGAGATGGCAGGAAACCAGCAGGCTGGTACTGGGTCCCCGGTTTCGGGGACTCAGACCGACCTTGCCGGATATGAGAGGAGGGGCGAACTAAAAACAGTGCAGCAAGCAGAACGGGCCAGCGGACAGGAAATCCATCAAACGCTTTCGCTGCTGCTCGCTATGCTGCCTCTTCAGCCTGCCCACCGCAACCATCTGCACTCCCCAAAACGGGGACTGTCGGATGAACAGATTGATAGGATCGGGTTCAAGAGCACTCCACCCCCATTCCTTTGCCGCTCCATTACCGAGCGGCTGATGAAACAGGGATGCAAGGTGGAGGGAGTGCCCGGCTTTTATCTGGATGACAGCGGGCGCTGGACCATGAACTTCTACCGAAAAAACGCAGGGATTTTGATTCCGGCTGTGGGATACGACGGTATGATACACGGCCTGCAGATCCTTTTGGATATTCCGCTCAAGCAAAAAGATGATCCGCCGAATAAGGCAGGAGCCAAATACATCTGGTTTTCGTCCTCGTCCAAAAATATGGGTGTTACATCCGGGAGTCCGGTACATTTTATAGGAGATCCATCTGCCCGGGTGGTCTATGTCATTGAAGGACTGCTGAAAGCAGACATCTCACACTGCCTGACAAACCGGACTTTTGTGGCGATTGCCGGTGCAAACAACACCAGCCAGTTGGATACGCTGTTTGCACTGTTGGCACAGAATGGCACTGAGGAGATCATTGAGGCTCATGACTGTCTCTTATACACATCTGACGCTG
>DXUR01000176.1:0-2560 GCA_019417795.1 Clostridiales bacterium
CTGTGGCAAACACGTCTTTGCAAAAGCCGCGATCCTCCATCAAAAAAGTTACTTGGATTCCCGCAGATCGCCCGCCTGTGATGTTATCCATATTCGTGTCGTTCCTTTCTGTGGCGAGATGTCTTACCAGTTTTTGATGACCTCCGGGAGTTTATCATACTGCCCGGTGACCAGCAGGCCGCATTCATAGTGGAAATTGATGTAGGTGAGATGGTATTCGATTTTTTCCATCATCTTCTTATCGCCTATTTCCCGTGCGTGCTGGTGCTTTATGAAATACTGCTTCATTTGCTCCAGTGTAATGCCATAGCTGTCTTTTCGGATCTTCGCCAAGATCCGCGCTTTCTCTTGTGCTGTTAACATTTCTTTCTCCTTTACATCGTTGCCGCCCGGCTCAGGAGGTAATCGTCCACTTCCTTGCAGGCGGTTTTCCATGTGTACTTTGAATGGCGAATGCGGGTATCTTTTGCACTTCCTTCCGCATGGCGAGGACGGCCTTCCGCACATTGGGATTGGCCATCTGATCCATGTCCATTGCCTCGACGACCTCACGGACGCTAGGCACCCGAATGGTATCGGTCAGCCCGTGCAGCGCGTTGACGCCGCCAATGCAGAGGAACAGATTACCCCTTGCACGGAAACTGGTTATCCGGCCATGCGCCGGGCTCTGCGCTCGGCGTGTTTCTGCTTGAGCCGCGTATAGTCCCCTTCGTAACGCTGGCAGCCGACTTTGTTCAGGCGGCGCAGCGCGGCGGAGTGGAACTGAAAAACGGCAGCAGTCCTGCGGTTTACTCCGGTAAATACATCGGCATCGTAACGCTTGTAGTCCACGATGTAGCCAAGATCATTTTCCTCCATATAGTCCATGAAGGCGGTGCTGTCCACCTCCAGCATCCCGTCACAGAGAAATGCCTGATAACGGGGCAGCGGCTGACCAAGGTTCTGCGTCATGGTGATGCGCTCTCCGGCGTTGACCGGAAGAAGCTGCACCTTGATCTCCGGGGTGTTTGGGTAGCACTCTACCTTAATGCGATAGGTGTTGCCTTTATAGGTGCCGGATAAAATATCATTCATATAGGTTCACTTCCTTATCATCGTCCTGACCGGGTGAAGAAGGCTTGCCGGCCTTTGCCTGCGCCTGCTCAAAGCCGCGCTTGACAGCAAGAACCATAGCATCCTCTCCTACGTCGGCATTGCGGGGCTTTTTCTCCCGCAGTTTTTGACACTTCCTCACGGCAGCATCGTAATCATAGCCGATGCCGCATTGAAGCTTGTCCGCAATCTGGCGGAGCTTTTCTGCCTGATATTCATAGGTTGCCCGGTGAAAGCCGCCGAGATCCCACTCGTCGCACACCAGCTCCAACAGCTTTGCGTAATCCCGCAGAGCGTTGACAATTTTTACGACATCGCCGTAACAGGTTTTCACCTCAAGGGTGCCGCTGAGATCAAATATATGCAGCAGCACCTCGCCGGAAAGGCGCCGCTCCAGATCAATGGATGCGGACAACTGCGGCTCATAGGTCGCAGCTGGCAGCTCCAGCGGCTGCTTGGCAGGCTCATTCATCTTCTGCGCACCACTTTCCGGTGTTGATGGGTGATTTGCTGTAAGAACGGACACTCCTGGGGAATGGTATGGGGGACGCTCTGCCAGTTGTCCAACACCAGTTCATGGGAGATCTCGCAGATGCTGTCGCCCTCTCCGATATAGAGGCATTCTGAGCAGGTGTCCGGATTGCAGTATTTCATGTTGGTAAATGCTCCTTTCAAATCATTATGCGAATTTTTGGCCGTACCGCATCAGCGGCACGCTTCTCCATTTAACACAGGCAGCCTGCACCGTTCCGGGAAGGCGCAGAACACGCCATCGCGTCAAATCCGGCTGACCTTGACGCACGCGCTCAAGCGGAGCTTTCGTTTCACAGATCGCGCAGCGTATCCAGATGTGATTCCGGCTTGCGGCACGAAACTCCAACGCATACATCTTTCGACCTCCTCCGTAGATATAGCAGAAAGGCACAGCACCATAACGGTGCTGCGCCTTTCCAAAATAGCGCTTACCATAGAAACAAAATGTTCTATGAAAAGCGGTTGCCCCTCGGCTGCAATCATTCAGCCCTTGCCTGATGTAGCAAGGCGCATGATCTGCTCTGCGGAAGCTTTGATCACCTTTTGGTATTCCTGAATTTCCGCGTCACCAAAGCCGACGATATCCTCCCAGCGGCAGCCGGGAAGAAAACATACTGCATGATGGAAACCATCATGCTCATCCGGCTTTTCAACATAAATCTTTACACGCCCATCATCAAGCAAATGAGAATATACGATCTCGGCATGGTCGTTCATGGTGAGAAATGGGTACATCATAAGCTCCATAGCCTCCTGTCCAGATGTTGATCCTCTTGCTTAGAGTACCAAGCATCCGGCAAAGATGCAACCAGTATTCACCGTTTTTACGCCGCCTGCTCCGTGACTGCCACCGGCACATCAGCCGTGACTGGCAAGGATGGAGCCAGCAGGCAGTAATGGGAGTTCATCGTTTCAAAACGGATCTGCTGCGGCG
>DXUR01000176.1:2660-6091 GCA_019417795.1 Clostridiales bacterium
GGAGCCAGCAGGCAGTAATGGGAGTTCATCGTTTCAAAACGGATCTGCTGCGGCGTCACGCCATGAATGGCGATCACCGTAGAGGTGTGGAGATACCGCCCCTCCTCAAAGATGAGGGCGCGGCTGCCTACCTCCAGAGGATGCATCAGGGTCCCGTGAACGATACGGATATTTTTCATGGGTCACAACTCCTTCCGGTTTGATTTCTTTCTGTGTAAAATAGGCACGGTACAGCACTTTCAGCCGGCGCCGTACCCGTTTGACACTGATCCCCTCTCTCCGTGCGGTTTCCGCCAGACTGCACCCGCGCAGACGGTGACGGATCAGAAGAGCCTGCTCTTCATCCGCAAGGAGAAACAGATCATGCAGCAGCAGCCTCGCCTGAAGCGCATCAAAAGCGTCGTCAGAAGGGGTACGCGGCATGGTTAGATAGGACTGCTCACAGCTTTCCCGCCGCCGCTCCTGCCGCTGGAATGTATGCAGACTGCTGTTCATGGAGCGCCACGCAATCGTAGAAAAGCGGTATCTGTGCAGACTCTTTTCGGTAAAATAGCGTTGGACAGCGTGAAGATAGCCGATTGC
Source organism: Clostridiales bacterium (assembly GCA_019417795.1). The sequence goes on from DXUR01000176.1 coordinate 3,243, forward strand.
CGCAATATCGTAATACTCCCGGATCTCCAGCTTCTTTTCCAGAAGAAATCCATAGATCAGGGCGTGGTATTGAGCGGCAAAGCGGCGCTGCGGTTCTGTCAGGGGAGTGGGAACAGGGGCCTCCGACGGAGGCCCTGTTTCCCGTTTTTCTTCCTCAATGCGGGGGATCGTATCAGGCGGGAAGTTCTTCCCGTTCTCCATCAATGACCGCCCCTAACGAAAAGTGTGCGCCATTGTCAGGCAATTCCAGATGCGAGACATCGCCGTCCCCGATGATGCTGGAGGCCGCGGCACCCGCCTGTGCTCTCTGCGCGTTGATGTCCTTGATCTGCGCCACAAAGCCATCCGCATAAGCGCGGATATGCGCCAGGTCTTCCCCGGCGAAATCGGCGATCTTGGTAAAGGTGGCGACGCAATATTCGTGGCTGCCGCTGACCGCCTTCTTCAGCCCGATCCGCACCACGCCGGTGCAAACCTTGCGGCGGCGGGAGAGGAACGCTTCATTGACGAAGCGGGTATAGGGCATCAGACTGGTAGGCGGCAGTGCAATCTGGATGGGCATGTACTCACCGCTGCGCAGCAGGTAGAGCATTCTCATGTTCTTGCATGCCTTCCCCTTGTTGTTCCCGTCGCTGCCAAACTGGTTGAGAACGCAGTCCGCACAGGTGCCGCCGGGCTCACCGTAGCCGACCTTTCCATCGAAGGACTGGCACAGGGGCGGCTGGTCATCATCGTACTCGCTGCCCTCCGGCCAGTAGGCGTTGGAGTTGTGGCTGTAGAGAATGACACCCTCCAGATAAGGCGCATAGTCCGGCACATCCGGGTTTCCGGACGGGATCTCAAACTGCAGGTGACCGCCGCCGGGGATCTTGATGCGGGTGAAGCTCAGGCGCAGGCCCTCCATATCATCCGCAAGGTCTTCACTGGTGAAGTCATCTCCGTCAAGAAGCTGCGGGATCTGGAATGTGGTCTTGGTCTCCATCATGGTATTGGTCTGTTCGTACATAATCGTGTCCTCCTTAAAAATATTCCGACCGCTCAGGCGGCCAGCAGTTCCGTTTGATTCATCTGCCGGAACAGGGCGGGCGACATCGTCATGACGCTGTACCCGATCTCCTCCAGCTTCGTTGCCCGGTCATAGCTCTCCACATCCTGACTGAAGCGGGTCACGGCATTGGCGAGCCCGTATAGAGAGAAATCGCCGCCGGTGATCAGATGCTCCAGAACGCCGTTGCTCTCATCCTCCGTAATGCCGAAGCTGGAGGAAGCCAGCTTGACGATGGCGGGGAGCTTTTTGGTATCCAGCATGGCTGTGGTGCTCTCCCGCATGCGATTCACCGCCTGGGCGAATCTCGCCTCAGAGATGGCGGCTCGGACAGTGTCCTTGAGCTTCAGTACAAAGGCGTGATCGTCTGCCAGCAGCGTTTCATTGGAATAGATGGAAAAGTCCTCATCGCTGGTCGCGGCACGGCCTACATGGTTACGGCGGGTCTTGGCGTCATTGATCACCATGCCGTTGGAGCATACCAGGCGGTAGATCAACGGCTGGATGGTAACGGAGCCCAGTCCTGTCTCACTGTTGGAGATGATGACGCCGGCCTGTACCACATCGCCGGGAACGACATCCGCCTGCAGACGGGGATTGACCACCTTGATATACATAAAATCCTCGGTGATCTGCGTGCTGACAAACCGTGCCTCCGGCAGTTCTCCAATGACGGGCAGTGTTACACTGGCAATATCCAGATTGTCAATGCGGCGGTAGCGGTTGCTGAGAAACGCGCGGGCGCAGCCGTCTATGGTGCGGAGCGTCCGAAGCTCGTTTTTCTGGGAAAACCAGTAGTTGGCGTTATAGGCCAAAAGCTCCGGCGCGTCCGTGCGCATCAGCTCATAATACTTCTGCGGGATGCCGAGGTAGGTTCCCAGCTGGCGGTGCGCCGTCTGACGAATATCCAGAGGCGCGATCTTGTCCGTACCCTCCTCCGTGACGCGAAGCTGCGGCACGTCCGAGGCAACTGAGAGGGACAGGCTTCCGGTATTCACCAGATAGTCCTGCTTGGCCTTGCTCTGACGCAGCAGCTCCTGTGCCATCTCTTTGATGGTAAGTCCGGTTTTCATTCCTGCTTCACATCCTTTCTCTGCCGCTCACCAGGAAACGAGGATATCCGCGTCTCTTGCGTCGGCAGCATAGCCTTCCGATTCCAGCACCTTGACCAGCTGCGGCCAGTAGACCTTTTCGGGAAAGTCCAGAAAGGCTTCCTTCGCCGGCTCCGTTTCATTTTCCTTGGTCTGCACGAAGATCTCACCGTTTTCCTGCACGGTCAGACTGCTGTGGCCCCTGGAGTTCAGATCGGTGACCAGCGCCTCCAATACGGCGCGGCCCCGTGTCTCAAACCAGATACGGGGATTCACCGGCTGCCGGTTGGGCGGCTGTGCGTCCGGTGAATCGGGCATCAGCGGAGAGAGCTTAACGAGAGAGCAGTCGAGATTTGCTTTTTGATCCAGCTTCACGTCGGCATAGTCATGCTCCGGAATGCCATAGACACGGATGCGGGCCGTGCCGCCCTCCACAGCAAAGCGGGAGGGCTCATCCAGCCATTCCCAACGGGCGTTGGGATATGCGGCGTGGAGCATGGCGGTGATTCGGTAGTTTACATGGCACAGCAGCGCGTCTGCCAGTTGACCGCCGCCATTTGCCGCCGCAGTCTGCTCGCGGAGCCGAGCCTCTTTTGCGCGGTAGGCACGGTTATTACGCCAGAGCGGAAGAGCCTGCGTCAAGAGCCACCACAGCAGCCAAAGGGCAAACACCGCCAGCAGCAGGGGGAGAAGCATCCGTCCGCGGATGAGTG
>DXUR01000177.1:0-3715 GCA_019417795.1 Clostridiales bacterium
ATCCGGAACTACAAGTCCAGAAAGCTGGCAAAGCAGAATACTGCTGAAACTTCCGAGAGAAAATAATCGAACGGAAAACGTCCCCGCTCAGTTTGGAAACAAAGCTCTCTGCTTTGAGGGAGCGTGCTGACTGGGGATGACTTGGCAGACGAACTTAGGCCAACATTAAAAACAAGGGGCTTTCTTTACGAAGGCCCCTTGTTTTGTAGAAAAAACCGACTGATACCTTGCTACTGCCGATGGCGGCCTAAAGCGAATCGCGGATATCATGGAAAAAGTTGTGCCGTTCGGCTCTGATTTATATTGTAGGCGGCTTGGGAGTCCTGATCATGCACATCAGCGTAGTACCGGAAATGTTTGCCCTGATTTTCAAGAGCGCCTTTACACCTAAAATGGACGATGAATTGGCATTTCTCTTAGCAGAGGCACATCATAACCTTGGCTAGTTAGAAGGACTGATTCAATATGCGCCCAACAGAATCCCTTTTTGTGACTTGATGGTTTTGAAGGAATGCACCAATTCTTGCTGTCCCTCAATTATCATTTTTATTATTTCAAGTATAGCAGATGATTGAGAATAAAAAGCACTATCCCGCAATTTGTTTCACAAAACTGCCAAATAGTGCAATTAATCACTCAATTCGAGTTTCACGATTTATACACACCTTCGCCACGATGGCGCTCCAGAACGGCGTGGACATCAAGACCGTCAGCAGTATGCTCGACCACTACTCGGCGGGCTTCACGCTGGATACATACGCCCGCGTTACCACGGACGCGCAGCTCAAAGCGGCGCAAACGATGGGCAATATCCTATCCCGTGCTGTCTGACGGTTTCCGCTACCCGCTCTCGTTGGGGTCAGCGTCTGCGCATCCAATTGAAATGTGGCGCTCAAATAAACTTGGGATCAAAGAAAAAATAAGTCGAGGGAATTTCCCCCGACTTATTTTTTCGTGCCCTGTACCGTCCGGCCTACCCCATAGGTCACATTGTGTACCTATGAACATGAACCGACTGGTTTCCGCAGCTTTTTTGCTTGCTTGGCGAATGTGCTCAGGAGTCTGCTTCCTCCGGGCTTTCTTCCATACGGGCGGCCAGCTCCGCTTCGTGGGCACGAAGTTCCCGGTCCACCTTTCGGGAAACGAAGAAATAGCAGATGAGGTGGGTGGTGGCCGTCAGGACCCAGGAGAGAGGATAGACGATGTAAACCATCTCGATCCGGTGGTAGGCTGGAAGCCGAAATACGGTAGACAGCCAGATGAGCCGGGAGGCGCAGGCGCCCATCAGCGTGACCAGCATGGGCAGAATGTTGTACCCCACGCCACGCAGAGAACCGACGATCACATCCATGATGGCGTCCAGACCATAGAACAGGGCGATCCAGCGGAGGCGCACCATACCGGCTGCCACCACCTCGGCGCTGGGGGAATAGATCCCCAGAAGCTGCGGGCCGAAATAGACGGCCAGAACACTCAGAAGCTCTGTGGTCACAACGCCGGTCACAACGCTGATCATAGCGATCTTCTTGATGCGTCGATAGTCACCGGCGCCGTAATTCTGGCTGGTAAAGGCCACGTTGGCCTGATAGAAGGCGTTGATGTTGGAATAAATGAACTGCTCAATGCTGATGGCGGCAGAGCTGCCGGCCATAATGACCTCACCGAAGGAGTTGACGGAGGACTGCACCGTCACGTTGGCCAGAGAGAACAGCATTCCCTGAATTCCGGCGGGGATGCCCACCTGCATGATCTGCTTGAGCTTGATGGGGTAGATCTTCAGCTGCCGGAAGTCCAGCCGCAGAGGACCGGTCTCCTTCACGAGGCAGCGGACCACCAGTGCGGCAGAAATGCACTGGGAGATCACGGTGGCCAATGCCACGCCTGCCACATCCATGTGGAAGTAGATGACAAAGACCAGATTCAGGATCACGTTGACAACGCCGGATGCGAACAGGTAATAGAGAGGTCTTTGGGTATCGCCGCTGGCCCGCAGCAGAGCGGCGCCAAAGTTGTAGAGCATGGTGGCGGTCATGCCGGCGAAGTAGATCCGCAGGTAGAGCGTGGCCAGATCCAGCACATTGGCGGGACACTGCATCCAGATCAGAATGGTCCGGGCACCCAGAATACCGACCACTGTCAGGAACACGCCGCTGTACAGGGAGAGCAGGATGGAGGTGTGGACCGTTTTGCTGAGTTCCTCGTCCTCATGAGCGCCGAAGTACCGGGCAGCCAGAATGTTGGCGCCGATGGACAATCCTAAGAACATATTGGTCAGCAGGGCGATCAGGGAGGTGTTGGAACCCACCGCTGCCAGGGAATTGTCACCGGCCCAGCGGCCGACCACCACCACGTCCGCCGCGTTGAACAGCAGCTGCAGCATGGTGGAGAGGGTCAGCGGGACGGCGAAGCGCAGCAGCTTCGGCAGGATCGCGCCATGCAGCATGTCGATCTCGTAGGTTTTCTTTGCGCTCCGCATCATGGGAAACCTCCTGAAATACTGTCAAAAATACAGAAAAGGGTCGCCCTTCAGGGCAGTGTCCCTATTCTAACACCGCCATAGCGGAAAAGCCACCCCTTTTTTAAAAAAGTTCTATCATTTTTTCAGTAGACACGCAAGGGTTTTTAGCGAAAGATCACTATGCCCTTCCCAAATGGGGAAACCGGGGCTTTTATGGGCCAAATCTTCCAAAATCACCAAAATTCTCAAATCGTTCACAGTTTCGGATTGCGCGGAACGGGGAATGCTGATATGATACCCTGTATACAGTTTGAGTGAGGAGGTGGAATATGACGGACCCATATAAACAGGCGGATCGGGCGCGCTGGCTGCGGGATCTGCTGTGCGGTGCGCTGATCGGCGCGGGGGCGATCCTGCCCGGCGTCTCCGGCGGCGTGCTGGCCGTGGTGTTCGACGTATACCGCCCTATGATGGAGACACTGTCCCATCCCGGACGGGGCATCCGGAAATACTGGCACATTTTCCTTCCCTTGGGGATTGGCTGGGCCGTGGGCTTTCTGGGTCTCGCCAAGGGGATCAGCGCCGCCTATGCCCTGTCGGACGCCGCTACCATCTGGCTCTTTATCGGCCTCATTGCCGGAACGTTTCCTGCCCTCTGGCGGGAGGCGGGAAAGGAGGGCCATGGCCGGGCGGCGTGGATCGCCTGCGGCGTCTGCGCCCTATCGGTGTTTCTGTCGCTTTTCTATGTGCGCCATGTGCTTCACGTGACGGTGACGCCGAACTTCGGCTGGTACAACTTCTGCGGCGCGCTCTGGGGTGCCAGCGTGGTGCTGCCGGGGCTGACCAGCTCCTCCATTATGATGGCGCTTGGGCTGTACGAGCCGCTGCTGAACAGCCTTGCGGAAATGCGGCTGCTGACCCTGTCCGCCTGCCTGCCGGGGATGCTGCTGACCATGCTGCTGTTGGCCCGGGGCGTTACATGGCTGCTGCGGACCCATTACGCCGTAACCTTCCACGGGATCTTGGGCATCGTGGCGGCCTCCACACTGGTGATCGTTCCCATCCGGTATGACAGCGTGGGCGAGGCAGTGGCGTCGCTGCTCTGCTGCGCCGCCGGATTCCTGCTGGCCTTTTTTCTGGAAAAGCTGGATCGGGCCTTACCCCGCGCTTGAATCCACACCTGAACGTGCCAGAAAAAGACCCCCGCCGCTCACAATGAGCGGCGGGGGAGGGGGCCTATCATTAAACGGGCAATTT
>DXUR01000177.1:3725-6071 GCA_019417795.1 Clostridiales bacterium
AAAGCTGGACCGGGCCTTACCCCGCGCTTGAACCCGCACCGGAACGTGCCTGAAAAAGCCCCCCGCCGCTCATGTGAGCGGCGGGGGTCTTTGTCATATACAGTGGGCTTACAGGTCAAAGAAGCCCATGATGGCGATGCCAATGACCACCAGACAAATCATGGCATAGTGCTTCCAAGAGAGCTTTTCCTTCAGGAAGATGCGGCTCCACAGCACGGAGGCGGCACAGTAGGAGGAAATGATGGGAGCGGACATGGCCAGATGGGCGGTGTCAGAAATGGCGTAGATGTAGGCGAACTGACCGGCGGTTTCGCAGATGGCACCAAAGTACTTGGGGGCCTCCATTTTGGGAACCAGCCGATCCTTCTTGATGACCACCACATAGATGAAGCAGAATGCTGCTGCGGCAAGGAACGTCAACTCGTATGCGCAGTTGGCGGAGGCCGCCGCCTGATCGGCACATTCTCTCAGCGTGGCGAACATACCGGCGTTCATATAGCGGTCCGTCAAAATCTCCAGCACCCGGTTGTCGGCAAAGGTGCCGGCGGCGTCCAGCAGACAGTAGGCTGCGGGGAGGGCCAGGGCGAGAAAGCTCTTGGCGTACTTATAGTTGCTGGCCTTCTGCCGTTCCAGACGAAACTCCGGGTCCTCTGTGGCATCCACCACACCCAGACCGATGGCACCCGTGCACACCAGCGCGATAGCCAACAGGGCCAGAGGAGAGTAATCCTCACCGCCGACGAACAGCAGCGTCAGCACTGCTACCAATGCGCCGGAGGAATTGCAGATGGGGGAAGAAACGGACAGCTCGATATACCGCAGGCCCAGATAGCCCAAAGCCATGGAACTGATATACAGCAGGGACACCGGCAGGTAGGTCCAGATGACGGACCAGCTGATGGCCGTGCCGCCTACGAAGATCTCAAAGGCGGCGTGAAGGCCCATCACCACGCCCACGGCGATGACCATTTTCAGGTGACTGTAACGGTCGCTGCCGTCCCGGCAGCCGATTTTAGAAAAGAGGTCGCTGCCGCTCCAGCACAGGAGGGCAGTCAGGGAAAGCCAAAGCCACATGGGGAAGGTCTCCTTATTGGAAAAATTGAATAGATGGAAGGTGCCGCGGTTTTACAGGGTCACGATACCGGCGTCCACCAGCTTTTGCAGGCTCATGAGGATGCCCAGCTTGGCGTGATACCAGGTGAGGCCGCCCTGGAAATAGACGGCGTAAGGGTCGCGGATGGGGCCGTCGGCGGACAGTTCGATGCTGCTGCCTTGCACGAAAGCGCCTGCCGCCATGATGACATCGGAATCGTAGCCGGGCATGGCCCAAGGCTCCGGGGTCACATAGCTGTCTACCGGTGCGGCAGCCTGAATACCGCTGCAGAAGGCCACCATAGCCTCCCGGCTGCCCAGCGTCACCGCCTGAATGATGTCATGGCGGCTTTCCGTGGCGTTGGGGACGCAGGCATAGCCCAGCTTTTCATAGACGTTGGCGGCAAAGACAGCACCCTTCAATGCACCGGATACCACAGTGGGGGCCAGGAACAAGCCCTGATAGAAGGCGGGCATCAGACCCAGGTTTGCGCCGACCTCCTGCCCCAGACCGGGGGCGGACAGCCGGTAAGCGCACCGCTCCACGCACTCCTTGGTGCCGCAGATGTAGCCGCCGATGGGGGCCAGACCGCCGCCGGGGTTTTTGATGAGACTGCCTACTACCATATCGGCGCCCATATCAGAAGGTTCAATGCGCTCCACAAATTCGCCGTAGCAGTTGTCCACCATGACCTTGACGTCAGGCTTGATCTCCTTGCAGAAGCGAATCAGCTCCCCAATTTGCTCCACGGAGAAGCTGGGGCGGGTGGCGTAGCCCTTGGAGCGCTGGATGGTGATGAGCTTGGTGCGCTCGTTGATCTTGGAACGGATGGCATCGTAGTCGAAGGTGCCGTCGGCCTTCAGGTCCGCCTGGGCGTAGGTAACACCGTACTCCTTCAAAGAGCACTTGCTCTCCCGGATGCCGATGACCTCCTCCAGCGTGTCATAGGGTGCGCCCACAGGGGAGAGCAGCTCGTCTCCCGGCAGCAGATTGGCGGACAGGGCTACAGTCAGGGCGTGGGTGCCGCAGGTAATCTGAGGCCGCACCAGCGCAGCCTCCGTGTGGAACACATCTGCATAGACCCGTTCCAGATTGTCCCGGCCCTCGTCATCGTAGCCGTAGCCGGTGGTGGCGGCGAAGTGGGTGGCATTTACCCGATTCTTCTGCATGGCGGACAGGACCTTGGCCTGGTTGTACTCCGCCGTCTGGTCGATGGCGTCAAACCGGTCCCGCAGTTCCGCGACTGTCTCTTA
>DXUR01000178.1 GCA_019417795.1 Clostridiales bacterium
TTTACTGCCCTTACCCGGAGGAAAGAGCTTGGATATGTGGGCTGGGAGTTTGACGGGGGACGTGTGGAAGCCAACACAGCGGATAACCGCTTGCAGATTTTCTTTGATGAAAAGCCGGATAAGGAAATCCGGGAGGAATTAAAAGGGAACGGCTTCCGCTATGCACCCAGCGCGGAAGCATGGCAGCGGCAGCTAAACGACAACGCGATCTACGCCGCCGACCGTATTAAGTGCATACAGCCCCTTACCGGGGAACGCCCCACCGACTTACAGAAACGGGCAAGGCAGGAAGCCACCGCAGAGAAAACAGCCGCCCCGGAGCCGCCGCAGGAGGAAACACAGGGCGCGGAGCCGGGGAATACCGCCACGCCGGAAACCTTTTACAAGGTGCGGCAGAACCCGTACAGTGACAGCCCGGAAAACAGCTACATTTTGCAGGAGTATGTCGCACAGGATAACGGCATGGCGAAGCTGGGGGATATTCTCTACACGGGAACCCCGGAGAAGTGCCGGGAGCTTTTGGGAAAGCTGGAAACCGGGGAGCTGACACAGGACGACGTAAAAGAGCTTTATGCAAAGGCACAGGAAGCACAGCCCACAGCCGAGCCGGGACAGGAAACGCCGGAGCCGACCGCAACGGAGAAAGAGCCGGACAAAGACACCTTTTCCATTTACCAGCTAAAGCGCGGCGACGAAACAAGGGACTACCGATTTGAGCCTTACGACCGCCTGCAGGCGGCTGGGCTTTCCGTTGACCCGGCGAATTATGACCTTATCTATACCGCGCCCCTTGCGCCGGATATGACGCTTGGAGATATTTCTATCCGTTTTAATATCGACCACCCCGCAGACTTTAAGGGACACAGCCTTTCGACTTCTGACGTGGTAGTGCTTCATCAGAACGGGCAGGACACCGCCCACTATGCGGACAGTTACGGTTATCGGGAAGTGCCGGAGTTTTTGCAGGAGCAGACCCCGCAGCTTACCCCCGACACCCGCATGACCGGGGAGCAGATCAGAACGCCACGGGGGAGCTTTTCTGTAACCGACATGACCGCCGAGCAAATGAAAGAAGCCGGGTACGGGTTTCACCACACGTCGGAGGACGGAAAATATCTCATTATGGGGAACGGGACACAGGCGTTTGCGATTGCCGCAGAACAGCCGGAAAAGGTAAACCCCTTAAAGCACGTTGAGGACACTATCGAGCAGAACGACAACCATTTTGACGGTATCATCAACAACATGCCTACCCCTACCGCTGACGAGCTGGAAGCAAAGGCAAGAAACGGCGAACAGATCTCCCTTGCCGAGTATGCCGCAGCACTGAAAGCGGAAAAGGAACAGGGAAAGGAAACGAAACCGGGGAAAAAGACCGAAAAGAAGCCCTCTATCCGGGCGCAGCTCAAAGCCGACAAGGAACGGGCAGCGCAGAGGAAACAGGCAAGAAGCAAGTCGCAGGACTTGGAAAGGAGCTGATTATGGGGAAACTGAATAAATTTGAAAACGTGGACGTGACCGCTTCCCTTGAAGCGATTATGAAGCAGAACACCGCTTTTTATCAGAGCGATTTTGACATTGACAAAGAGATTATAAAACGGGCAGCAGAAAGCCCTAATGCCGGGGATAAAATGCTTTTGTGGTTTTCCCGCCCGTCCGGGACGTGCTGCATTAAGGAGCGCGACGCTTTTCTGAAAGACACGCGGGAACACAACACATGGAAGTTTTACGGGGAACAGACCCGCGACAGGGTACTTGCCTATGCCGTGGAGCTTACAGGCATACAGGACGGGAAGATCACGGGCAATCTCTATGAGCTGGACTACCAGCAGCATTATAAGCACGTCACCGAACAGGCATTACCCGCTGATAACTATATGCTTGTCTATGAACATGGGGAACGGGAGCAGCCAGCGGCGCGACCCTTTGACGCTTCCCCCGACCCGCAGCTTGGGAAGTTTGAACGCTTTGAAGCAATCCCCAATGACCCGGAAGCCCTGCAATCCCTGTTACGGGAGGAAAGGCACAGCCGGGAGCAGTCGGCAGTTCCGGGGGACTTGGAAACGTATACCGCAGCATTACGCGACGGGCTGATCGAAACAGAAGCACGGCGCATTGCAGGGAAAATGAAAGAGTTAAGCGAACCGAACAGCCCCGATAAATCTCATTTCATGGTGGAGCTGTCCCCGTACTTTACACAGATCGCTACCACAAAGGACACCGACCGCCTTTTTTCCATGCTGCCCTATAAGACCCTTTCCTTTTCGCAGATCAAGGACAGGCACGGTACATACGCGCTGATCGGCAAGGACGAGAACCGGGACAGGGAGGTAAGGAAGCCGCTCCCCTCTGTCCGGGCGCAGCTTGCACAGGAGAAAAAGAGAACCGCCCCGAAGAAAGTGGCGGCGAAAGCAAAAAATCACGGATTGGAGGTATGAGCATGAACAAATATAACAATTTCACGGTGGAGGAAACCAACCTTTTGAGTATCTATATGACAGGCAGCAAGGAGGGGCTTGTTGTGGCTATGAACGCTGCGCTGCCCTTTATGGAGGGGGAAATGCAGGACTTTGCTGCCCGTACCCTTGCCAAAGTGGGGCGCATGACAGAAGCGGAGTTTGCGGGGCTTGCCCTTTACCCCGCCGACGAGGTATGAGCGAGATCAAGCGGCTCACGCCGCCCCAAAGCCGGAAAGTCAATACCCTTGTGCGCCGGACGTGCTGTAACTGCGAAAATGGGAATTGTATCTTGCTGGACGACGGGGACGAGTGCGTATGCCCGCAGCTTATTTCTTATTCCCTGCTCTGTAAATGGTTCCGCATTGCTGTACTGCCCGCAGATAAGGAGCTGTACGCCGAGCTTTACCATACAGAAGATATGCGCCGTTGTAGTGTGTGCGGTGCGCCCTTTGCGTCCGGCTCCAACCGGGCTATCTATTGCCCGGACTGCCGGAAGCGTATCACCCGCAGACAGACCGCCGAGCGCATGAGAAAAATGCGGGCGAATGTGACGCGATAGGGGCAAAATAAGCCTTGATTTATGCGGCTTTCCGGGCGGGAAAATAAGGCGGCAAGGGATTTATACCTTTACCCCCGAAAATGCGGTTCTATTGCGTAACAATCCAATCTCTGCACCCATGAGAAAAACCGGGGCGCGGTGGCTATGTAATAGCTGCCGTGTCCCGGTTCTTTTTTATCTGTTTGTCTAACGGTGGAAATATTTACAAAGAAAGTTTATAATTTTCTAAAAGCATAGGGAATATCGTTCTTGAAATGTCGTCTTTATAAGTGAAAGCTTTCAGAATTATAATTCTTGCAGAAAGGGGGCTTGAAATGGAGGACTTACAAATCATTAGCTTATATTTTAAGCGTGATGAAGCTGCGATTTCAGAAACGGCAACGAAATACGGAGTTTTTTGCCACAGAATAGCACTAAACATACTTTCAATAAGTGCCGACGCTGAGGAATGTGTTAATGATACATATTTGCGGGCTTGGAACTCAATACCACCACAGAAGCCCGGAAAACTTGGCGCATGGCTTGGTAAAGTAGTCCGAAATATCGCTTTTGACCTTTGGAAGAAAAACCACAGACAAAAACGCTATGCGGGCATGGAGCAGCTTTTAAGTGAGTTAGAGGACTGCATACCGTCCCCTGCTACTGTTGAACACCAAATTGAAGAACAAGAGCTGACGGAAGTTATAAATACATGGCTTGCGTTATTACCGCAAAATGACCGTATTCTTTTCATGCGTCGCTATTGGAATGGTGAAACGGTAAACACACTTGCACAGGAAAGCGGTGTGTCCCCGGCAAATATGGCAAAACGAATGTACCGACTTAGGCAAAATCTAAAATCCAAACTTGAAAAGGAGGGCTATTCCCTATGAAAGAAAAGGAAACTTCAAAGCTGTATAACAGCATTACGAATGTCAATAATCAGTTTATTGAGGAAGCTCAAACTACAAAAAAGAATAAGAATAACTGGATTAAGTGGGTAGTTACCGCAGCGGCTTGTTTGACTTTGATATGTGTTGTAGCAATTAACTATTTACCACATACCGAAGATGATATTGTCACTACTCCCGGTGTAGCCGATGCACCACCAATGGTTTGTGTGAATGGTAAATTATACAAACAATCTATCGAGCAAGTTTCGTATGATGAAATAAAAAGCGAATTTATCTATTTAGGAAAAATTGAAAGTGATGTTACCAACAGCCAAACAGCAAGCACTAACGGAGTTCCAAAAGAGAACTTTCAAGCAAATCACCCTATTGTTGGTGCAGAAGTTTATCAGTATAATGTGGATATAGTTATTCAAATCAACGGGAAATATTGGCTTTATGAGGTTCTTGATAATGAAAACTCAAATGAAACACAAAATGAACTTTCGGAAGAAGAAAAAAAGCAACTTGACCCATCTTATAAAGCAAACTGAAATTTTCTTGTGCCGAACGCATGAGGAAAATGCGGGCGAATGTGACGCGATAGGGGCGAAATAAGCCTTGCTGTATGCGGCTTTCCGGGCGGGAAAATATGGCGGCAAGGGATTTATACCTTTATCCCCGAAAATGCCGTTCTATTGCGTAACAAACCAATCTCTGCACCCATGAGAAAACCGGGGCGCGGTGGCTGTCTGATAGCTGCCGCGTCCCGGCTCTTTTTTTGTGTTTTTATCCACGCTCTGTTTGTCTTTCCCGTTCTGTCTGTTTCTCTGTCTGTAAAATGCTGTCTATGTTCCGCTTGATAACATCATATTCCTGCACCTGTTTTTTCAGCTTGCCATAATCAGCATAAAGGCTTTCTTTCTGCCCTTGCAGCTTTTCATATTCCGCTTGGAGGGTGGGGACGCTGGGGAGCTTGCCGCCGATCTGCGCCGCCTTTAGTGCCTTTGCTGCCGCTTCATGGAGGATAATACCCCGTTCATGCTCTGCCCGGTACTTCTCCCTGTTCCGGGTTTTGCGGTAGGCTTCATAGAGGGGCTTTGTCTTTTGGTAGGTAGTGACGTTTTTAATGAGCAACGCCATATCCGAAAGACGTTTTTCCGCTTCCTTTAGGCTGTCCCCTGCCTGTTCGCTTGCCGTGGTGATTTCCTCTATCCGGGATAACAGATCGTCGTACTGTTCAATCTTATTTTCCGTGAGGAAGTTCATAGTCTTTGCCGCCTGTTTCAGATTGTGGATTTTCGCCCACTGTTCATAGCCCCGGCTTTGCTGCGCCTTGATACTGTTCTCAATATCAATGAGAAGATTAACGCCGCTGCGCTCTGCCTTTGGAGCTTTGGCGGCACGGGTGCGTTTGCCCGCTATCCGTTCCCTTATGGCTTCCTCTGTATAGTCCGCGCCGAGGGTTTTCAGCCGGGTAAACCGTTCCTGCCCCGGTGCGCGGCAAGAGATATATTTTCCGGGCTTGATCTCATAGCCCGCCGCCTGTAACCGCTGCAATAGTTCCTCAAAGCTGGACACTTGGGGAATGAGCGCGTCCACGGCGATTTTTAGCTTGCCTTTCCAGCTTGTCCCCGTTTTCTCCGCTTGATATTCTGCATAGCTCTTTCCCTTGCTGCCCTTGCCGGGGACGACCACGGAAAGCCCATTGTCCCGGCACAGCTTATCACTCATGTTCCGTATGCCGTAATACGTCCGTTTGTTGGAAACGTACTTGTGATGATCTACGAAGTTGACCGCACAGAAAATAATGTGGTTATGGATATGCCCCTTGTCAATATGTGTCGTGAGTACATATTCATGCTGCCCCTTTGTCACCGCGTCGGCAAGCTGCCGTCCGATCTCATGGGCTTTCTGATAGTCCACTTCCCCTGGAGCAAAGGACTGTATCAAGTGAAAGGCTAAATTGTTGCCCTTATCCCGCGCTTGTGAGAGGGTATAGCCAAACTCAATATCTGCCGTTTCATAGCTGCACCCGAAAGAGGACACCAGCATTTTTCCGTCCGTCTTGTCCGGGTTTTCGATATAGTCAAGGGCTTTGCTCAAAGTGCTTTTAACAGGCTTAATCTTTGTAACCGCCATATTTCCGCAAGCACCCCCT
>DXUR01000179.1 GCA_019417795.1 Clostridiales bacterium
AGTACGCGGTGTGTGCTGCGTTCGGCCATGATCCCGGCGGCGACTGCGGCAGAGCCGCCGGTCAGCACTGCGCCGATCAAAATGCCCGCAATCAGATATAGACTTTTTTTCATTCGCGTTACGCCCCCTTCCGATAAAATATCGTCGTCACGCTGGCAGTCATACGGTGGGTATCAGCGTCAAAGGTGCATCTGTCAAACTCGTAGATGCCCATCTGTTCCGCCTGTTCCGCAACTTCCGCAGGAAGATCAACAGTGATATTCATTTTGATTCGTATTTCGTCATTCTTCCTTTTAGGTCTGAAATTCTTTACCAAACTGATCCTTCCTTTCGGTTTATATTCTCCGGAGTGATTAGAGGATAATACGGCAATCGCAGACTGTCAAAGGTTTATTTTAAATCTCTACGCCGTTAAAATAAAATCGAAACAATTATTTGTCAATCACAGGCGTTTTTGGCATTTTCATTGTGTTATCTGCACTGCTTGGACGCAAATTCTTTTTTCAGGCCGATCAGCGAGACAGGTAGTGAGTGTGATACGGTTATCGGCTGTTGCCTGTAAATAACTCCAGTCGGAATCCGAGATGGTCTTTACCAAAATCACCGCATAGGTCCTTGTTCCGTAGACCGTTGAATAGGTGATGGTATCGCCGATCTCCAGGTTCTTAATGCTGCCGATGGTGTATTTCGCGCCGCGGTTATGTCCGCAGACGCCGACATTGCCATCCCATCCAGAGGTAGAGCTGTAATGTCCGAGTCCCTTCCTCATGCTGGTGCCAGTTTCGCCCTCCCAGACCCTCATATTGATGCCAAGCGTCGGAATTTTCAGTGTGCCGATGCTTCCATCTCTGCGCTCCATCCCATCAACGCTAGTATACGCCGGTACGCTTGGCTTTACCGGAAATACAGTCTCCGCCGGAATCCCATCGGAAATTCCGTAGTTACCGGATGGAGAAGTCGCAATGCTTTGCTGCAGGCCGGGGAGATTTACCTTTTCCATGACACCGATCTGCGTTGTGCTGAAGCTGCCATAGGGAAGCTCCGGTATCTGATAGTCCACGAGATTTGGACCGCCGTAATTATACGCGGCACAATAGGTATCCGCGTAAGAGGTCGCGGGATAATATTCCGTTCCTGCCCCTGTCTCAAAGCTGTAATCTGCCGCAAAGGCGCCAACCGATAGCGCTGCCATCGTCATAAGCGCCATTGCCGATCCGGTCAATCGTCTAAAGTGGTTCATTCCATTTCCTCCTCCGAAGCACCTGTGTTCTCATTCTCTGAATCAGTATAGGCGGCAGCTTCGCGCCGACGCACAGATAACGTATGCAGGATACCAAATGTCACAGCGCCTCCCAGTACGGCGCCAATAACGAGCGCAGGCCAGCTTTCCGTGAGGAAGCCCCCAACGTCAGAAAGAGTGCGGCCAATACCATCCTTCGTTCCCAGATACGTCAGTACATAGGTAACGCTCTCTACGCCCTCATGTGTGATCTCTCCGGTGTATTCCGCAGTTGTCACATATCCTGTGGCCGCCTGATAGGACGCCCTTGCCGAATAGGTGGCAACGGCCTGATAAGCCGATGGCATCAGCGTTTCGCCAACGAGATCTGTCCCTGTGACCTGCCATTCCACATTGGCAAGATTCAATGTACGGCCATTTTTCACTGTTGTCGGCGGCACATAGGCCATATCGTTGCGGTCAAGCCGCCCTATGGTCTTTGTTTCGCTCACAGTGTAGCTTTTTGTCTTATATCCGGATGCTTCTGTGTTGAGGCTGGTGTGGTCAAGAGCGAGGGTGCCAGAAAACTCACCGTCATCATATTCGATGGTCGGCTTCAACTGTCCCAAAATCAGCGCGAGATCATCCTGTTCTGTTTCCAGCGTGAACACCTCGGTGTGGATCTTTGATTCATCCACCACATTCTCCTTCTTGACAATATTTGCAAAGGTATAAAGATAGCCCTCCAGCTCAAAGGGCTGCTCGATCAGGCTTTGCGGGTCCTGATCTGCCGGGATTGTAAATGTCTTGATGGCCTGCTGGCTGCCGTTCAGATTTTGTACCACTGTATCCGAGGGGACCTCCAGGGCAAATGCGGAGACCGACATGGATAATGTCAGCAGTATGCAGAGGATTGCTTTTTTCATGTTATGGAACCTCCCTAAAGTAAAAGAATGATCTGTGTTTGCCGTTTTCACTGTGCCGGGGAATATGCACACTCATCGTTTCACATCCCCTCCTCCCTGATCTTGTATTCTACTGTGCGCTCCGGATATTTACGCAGCGCATCAAGTATTCTGAGAGAGTTCTCCAACGCCTGCATCGTATCGCGTTTTTGGTGCTTCACAAATGCGTAAAGGAGCAGGACCTCCCCATTGGGGCAAGGGTGGAAGATCACGCGGATCAGGACCTTGCTTTTGACTCGCAGCTCACAAAGCTCCCGGTACCGCTCAAGCGAGAAGTGCTTAAAATGCGGCTCCTTCATTTCCGGTTTCTGCGGCAGGGACATCTGATACAGGCGCAGAATGATTTTCTCCCGCAGATGTGCTTCCAGTCCGTCTATGAACTCAGGCACCTGTGGTACTTTGCCAGGGGGCTGATAAACAAAAATCCCTTTCATGGCATCACCTCCTTGGCACAGGCCAGCTTTTTCAAGTGTTCGATATAGAGCACCGCAAAATCGCCTGCGAGACTAAGTGTTCCACTGATCCACCAGATCGGATCAGGCAGCACCTGGAATAAGCGGTCATATTGGAGACAAACCAGCAAGAAAAGCTGTCTCGGCTCCGCATGATCCGCTGCGTCAAATAACCGCCGCAATTCAGTTTGGACGCCGGAATAGTCCTGGCAGCTATCGCACAAATCATCAAACAACAGTCCGGCAAAGACACGGCTCAGTGCGGACAGCGCCGCCATCTCCGTGTTTCCGTCATCTGAGATCAGTCCCATCCGGCACAGTCGCTCCGATGCGCCGTCATCAAAAGGATTCTGGGGCCGTACCGTGCTTTGAAGCTGCATTTTTCTTTTTTTCATCTTATACCTCACAAGCGATGGAATGGTAAAAGGCCCGGCACCTTGCGGTGTCGAGCCTTTCAGCAGTTCTTATTTGAGTTTACATTTGCCTGCGTTGAAGCAGTCTTTTCCTGACCGTGGGAAGATATTACTCGTCCAGCATAAGCTGCCCATCTATTGCTTTTTGCTTTAAACGCTGCATTTGCTCTTTCTCCAGTTGGGCAATACTTTTTTCCGGTGTTGGGAGATCCTCCGGCATGGTGCCGTCGATCTTTCGGATCGCCTCCCTGACCTCGTTTCCAACCGCATAATGGACAGCGGTTGCTGTATTGGCGTCTTCAACTTGATCTTTACGAAGTTTTTCCTCCGTCTGCGAAATGCGAAACAGATTAGCGATCAGCTCCGTACTTCCCATGTAATCAAGTATCTTTTGGCCGATGGCAAGCCCCTTTCTGTGGTGAATGTCATCTACGGTCATTCCGCCATACAACCCCATATACCCGGCATTCTGAAAAATTGCGAACTCTTCCGCCGTGATGACGCCGGCACTTCGTGCGGTCTCGGCCAAGAGCTGATTCCACTGCTTAATGTCTCCGCGCACTACCAGTCTGCGGCTATCCTCATCTAACTGATTGAACCGGTCCGCGACCTCCTGCCGGTAGGTTTGAATCGCAAAGTAGGTCTGACCAAGAGCGATCACCTCTTTGCGCGGATCTCCGTTCTGGACGATCAGATAGCAGGCATAACGAGACAGTTCGTAGTCAGTGATTGTTTTTCTCGTTGCACCTGCCTCTACGATTTTCCCGACCTCAGGAAAATCGTCCGAGACGCTGCGACCGCTGTTCTCGCAGGCAATCATGGCACGCTTGATAACCTTATAGAAATTTTCCCATTTTGCGTAGTCCAGCACCGGTGCAAGTTCTCTCGCTGCCCAGTATTCCGTTCCGTCTGGTCGAGTCCGTTTGATGTCTTCAAAGCACTGATACTCTTTTGCAGATAATGTACTCATTGCACATACCCCTTCATTGTTTTTCTCTACGTTGTTGAAGCGCTACTCAAGGCTCGGTCAATGGCCTGTTCAGGGTCAATGGTTTCTTCGATACGCTCACGGCCAACCTGAGCAAGCCAGCGTTTTACTGGTTCCGCGCGAGGTGACGGGATAGACTGGATAATGCGAAGAAGCTGCTCGGTTGTGGCAGCGTCAGTCTTATAGCTTTTTCCATCTGATGACATCATTTTCAGTTGTACGATATTTTCGTACAACTGAGTGGCCCCCTCAGATTTCAGCTTGCGCTTCAAATCGCTCCAATATCGCTGCGGGTTTTCACTCCCCGTCAGCACATGGATCACATCGATAACAGAGAAGTAACACTCTTCCTGTTCTTCATTCCAAGCCGTGCGAATGGGCTGGTTCTCAAAAAGCTAAATGTTCTCCTGTTCGCTCATAGCGTCAGTGTCCTTTCTCTTTCTCTCCTGCAATTATACATCAGCCGATCCGCTGCCGCAAGAACTCCAAAAACAAGTCCTCGATCTCTTTGTCACTGCCTAACTTATCAAGATAAGGCGCAAACTTCTTTCGATCAAAGCTGATTTTCTTCGGCTGTGCGGTGCGGCTCTGCGTTTCCTCCGCACGGGCCCGCCGCCATGTGGCGAAAATATCCTGATGATTTGCAGATGGCGGCGGACAGTCGTGGACGACTCTTTGCATAGCAGCCTTATTGAGCGTGTAATCCTCGACAGAGCACATCTCCACAAATGCCTGCTGGGTAGCCGCATCGTAATCAGCGATCATCTCCGCGCAGGCAATCGGCAGCTTGCGCGGACTGTTCTCTAAAATGTCAGCAAGAGGTGGAACCAACGCCGCCAGCTTGATGGCCTTGCGGATCTCATACTCGGTCACGCCGAAGAAATCCGCAACAAGCTTACGGGCGTTGTACCTTTGGCGATTCTCGCCAAAGGTTACTTCATCGTCTGTCACCTCCAACTTTTGGCGATTCTCGCCAAAAGTTGTTTCCTTCTGATTTGCGTCTCGCTGTCCATGCCTGTTATTCTCATCAAGCAACGCTCGATATGCCTTGCCGCGCTCTATGATAGTAAGGTCCTGCCGCCGCAGAAGATTGGTTGCGACTGCGATGGAGACCGCCCTTGCGTCATTGGCGTCCACGACCTCCGCGGGGATTGTTGCGTGTCCGGTCAGCCGCCACGCCGCGGTGCGGTTGTGTCCTGCGAGGATCTCATAGTCCTCGCTTTCGGGGATAGGACGAACGATGATGCGCTCATAGATGCCCTGCTCGACAAGCTGCTGCGAAAACGCTTTGAGCTTCTCCGGCGGATATGGGTGAAAGCCAATATCCGCCGTAAAGAAAGGACAAAGCCTTTCTATCGGCAAATCGCAGAATTTTGAGGCTGCCAGCATAGGCTTGCCTTGGAACAGCGTTTCATACGCCTCATCGCCCACTGCGATCTCCGCGGCCTGCTGTGTCGCGCTCATACGCCGCTTCAACAGGTCATTCATATCGCGTTTAGCCAAGGCGCAGCACCTCCCGCGCAAGAGAACGGTAGGAATCCGCGGCAGGATTCTTCGGTGCGTAGTCCAGAATACTCAGACCAACCGCAGGACACTCAGCAACCTTGATCGTCTGTTCAATAGGTCGGTCAAAAACGTGGATGCGATCGCCGTAGATTTCCCCTACGCTGCATCGAACGCTTTGGCAGAGCTGAGGCCGGGACTGATACATGGTCAGCAGAATGCCTGCGATCTTCAACCTCGGATTAAATCGGCTCTGCACATTCCTGACCAGCTCCAGCACATCGGGAATGCCTTCGCTGGCAAGGAAGTGTGCCTGTACGGGGATGATGCAGTAATCCGCAGCGGTCAGTGCGTTGATCGTCAACAGTTCATGTTTCAGACCGCAATCAATGATGATATAGTCATATTGCTCTCGGAGAGCGTCCAACAGCTTGTCCATCACCTCTTCGCAGAGCGTCTCCGCCTCCCCCGCTGTGTTGTACTGCGAGAGCTGCATAACCTGTAA
>DXUR01000018.1 GCA_019417795.1 Clostridiales bacterium
GGCGCAGCGGCAATGAGTTCTGGCATACATGGTGGCCCCGCGGCCCGGAGGAGCTGAACAGTCCTGTGTTCAAAGCGGAGCTGCAAGAGGTCGTGGACACGCTGCGGGAGAGTGTGCTGAAAAACCGCTTTGCCATGGAGCGCTTTTGCTATGAACACGGCGGGAAAATCAGCGGCGGTATATCAAAGAATACCACCCAGCTTTATACAATGCCTTGTTGCTCAACGGCAGACTGAACAGCTACCTTGCCGATATTGACCAGCAGGCACAAGAACGGTTAGATACCATTATTGAACAGATGGCCCGATCCCAAGGTATCACCGAGGCGCTGAAAGCTGCCGACCAAATGACATGGGTCGGTAAGATGAACAATATCCAAGCAAGTGCAATGGAAATTGTAAACAGTGAGCTGATTTACGCTTAACAGATTAGCGAAGCAGGGGCCGCCCCAATCGGGCGGCCCCTGCTTCTGCTGTAACACGCTTTACTCATTGATAGCCAGAGAGAGATTGTCCAGAATATCTTCCACTTCGTCCGTGGTCAGATACGCACCATGCAAGCTGACATTGGCATGGCTTGTACAGCACTGCGCCCAAACGTGCCCGTTGTCCATTTCAATCAGGAATTCATGGCCATCAACGGACGTGTAATAATAGGCGGTTTCGTAGCTGCCATCAATGACATACGCTTGGACAAAATAGTCGGCTTGTGCGATATTATCGATTGTGAAATCGACATATCCGCTGCCGTTCTTCTTTGCGTAAAGGGCGTCAAAGTTCTCGCTGACGTAATCACCTTTTGCATCGGACACGACAAAGGAAAAGTTGGCATCTGGAACATAATCATAATGCTCGTTCACCCATTCCAAATCAAAGGTAACGCGACCTGTCAGCGTGTCCAGAAGATTTGCGGGGTTTTCGGCAGTATACTCCATTTTCTCCGCGCCATCCTCCCGACCAATGCGGCGGCTGCGGAGAACTGGATCACTGCTCAGAACCTCTACGGAGTCCCACTGATGGTATTCAGATACTACTCCGCCGTTAATGCGTTCGCCCGCAACCCAATCGTCCGATTTGAACCGATTAGATTTTATCGTTTCTTCCAAAGTGGCGGGCGGGTTTCCTCCGGGGCCGCCGATAGCAACAGCACCAGGAGCACCATTTTCACTTGAAGGCATGGGAATGTCATCCCTGCTGGACACGATGATGTCATTTCTGAACAGATGCACACCCACCGCTGCGGCAGCGGTCAGCGTTAATGCCATCATCATAACAACAGCGACGGCAATCAACGGCACACGAGATTTTAAGGTCGATTTTTTCATAGGAATGTCCTCCGATTGTTTTTGGTAGGAGGCAAGCTGGGAACGAATACGCTCCCGGCTCTCCTGCGGCAATTTCAGCCCATCAGAAATGCGCTTGAAGTTTCGCTCCATATCAATCCCTCCCAAGTTGCTTTTTTAAGATGTTTTTGGCCCGATGCAATCTCATGGAAACGGCTGAGATGCCGATGTGTAAAAATTCTGAGATTTCCCGAAACGAGTAGCCCTCAAAGTAGTGTAGGCTCACGACGGCCCTATACTTTTCCGGCAACTCCATGACCGCATAAAATATGTCCCGATCCTCCGGCTGTATCAGCAGAACAGCCTCGTCCAAAGGAATGGCTTCGTGCTTCTTTACTGCGGTGAGAAGGTTTTTACAATGGTTAATCGTAACCTTAGTTAGAAACGCACGCTCTTTGCCGGGATAAACTATCATGCCGCCCTCCAACAGTTTAAGAAAAACAGTCTGCACAACGTCCTCCGCTTCCTGCGGAGAGCGGAGATAACTGAGAGCAATACGATACACCATATCCGCATAACGGTCAAAAAGCTCCAGCACGGTTTCTTGCTCCATCGGCGCACCCCCTTCCGCTTCCTCTTGAGGCCTCATATATATAACAAATCAGCAGACCGAATTTGCACAAAAATTTTCAAGAAAATTATAGCACATAAAACAGTATATAACCTACAAACTGGCTCCTGTTTATGTACGCCGCCGCTATGGATTGCACCATAGCGGCGGCGTTCTCTATCATCTGCTGTCCCTGTCAACTGCCCTCCTGTGTGGCTGTGGCTGTTGCCGTTTGCCCTCGTCCTGCAACCGCCGCAGGCGTTCCCGGACGCTTCTCGGCTCTGGGGGCCGCTCTTTTACGGCGGGCCGCTGGCGCTCCTGCACCTTCCGCTCCCACTCGGCCAACTCCCGGTTATGCTGGCTGACAACGGCCTCGGCCTTGCGGTAGGTGGCTGTAAATGTCTGCACATCGGGATAACCCTCCGCCTGGACGATGGAGGGAAGCGCATCCATCCTGTGGCTGATTTCCTGCTCTGTCTGCTGTATCTGCCCAGCGATGTCTTTGCGCTCTCTGGTCTTAAAGATACCCGTGGCGGCGGCAAGCTGCTGCTTCAAGTCTGGCAGCACATCCTCCTGCAAGTATCGGATGCTCGTGGCCTCGTCCCTCACTCGTATCATCAGACCTCGCATGGCACGGAACTCTGCCATATCAATGTCCAGCGTGGGCTTCGGCGGCATTGCCCGCTGGCGGATCAGCCCTTGCAGGAAGGCCCTGGCCTTGCCCACGATGGCCCGGAACAGGTGCGGGAGCCACCCGGCCTGATGGATGGATTGCCTGACCTTCTCGTGTATCTCAGCCTGCTTGACCTCCAATATCTCCGCCTCGGATATGCCCGTCAAAAGCGCCATATCCGCCGTTCGGTTCCACTCCTGACGGGCGGCGTTGTCCGCTTTGATTTCCTCCGCCTTGGGATTGTTCCTGCCTATCTTTTTGGTGGGCAAATATACGCTCTGCGGGTCAAACACCTTTAGCTGCTGCTCCGGGTCTGAGATATAGCGGTTGATAAGGCCGGTATAGAACTCCTTGACCTCAGCCACAAAGCCCTCCTGCTTGAAGCGGGCGTCCTTAACGCTGAACATATGCTACAAGTTTCTTGCTCATGGTGTTTTATCCTTTCAATATCTTCGTACAGAAACGCCGCTGAAAAACTATGAGGGGAGGTATTCGTATCATGATCACTTAACGCTGCGCCTTTTCTGCCGGTTGTTCGGTGTCTCCAAGACAACGGCGTCTATCCGCCTTCGTCAGCTCGGTTATAAACCTCTTTGCTTTAGATGTTAGTCCCGTTGATAGTACCCCGATACCAACAAGTACAGTCCGCATGGATACTATGAAAGGCATTTGCCTAAATTCCGCCTCTGACATTCCCAATAGTTTTGATATTAATATCATGGGATCTACAAACATTGCAGATGTGGATGGTTCCTCGTTGCAGGGATTGGAAATACATGCCATGGGTGGAAACAAAGAAGATTTATCCCAAATCTTTTGATAGATCGGCAGAGAAATATCTGGGCCGATGATGGCTGGGCGCTTATGGGAGATGTACAGAGACGATGACAAATAGACGCACAAGGCGGGAACATCTTCAATGATGTTCCCGCCTCTACTATTATAAGTGTTGCGATAGAAAACCATCGCCTTTTTCGTTCCTCTCAACCGTCCAGGACCGTTTTCTGCCGGTAGCACTCCGCAATATAATCGCGGGGCTGATAATAGAAGGCAGCATTATAGTCCGAAAGCAGACTGTCGATCCAGGAGGTAAAGACCTGTAAGATGGTTTCTACGATGTTGTCCTCATCGGACACATCCTCGATGAGCCTTGCATAGACCTTTCCCATCGTCCACACATCGGGGACTGTATATCTTGCCTCGGCAAGATTGTCAAAATTCCCGCCTTGCAGTGAAAATTCCGTGATCACATCGTCCGCGACCTTTTCGATCGGCTCACAGTGCAGAATGTCTGCATTGCGGTAGAGCGTCTGAATGCCGGCCTCGCCCAGTTCCGCAGCCACCTTACCGCGCCGCATGTGAAGGGAGCGGCCAAGCTGTTCGATCAGAGAACAGGTGAAAAAGAGCGCGTCATTGTTTCTCTTGCACATTGGCGACATAGCTCCTTTCAAATTTCAGTGCAGCGAGAGCACGTGCAGTGTGGAAGCTGATCTGATGGGTGGGATACTTGAATTTTGCCAATTCCCAGAAAGCAGCTCTGGAGATCTCACCATCCAAAAAGCTCTGCACATAATTGAAGATGGTATCGTCCGCCATCGGGCCTTCCACCACATCATAGTCATGGGGAACTCCATTCCGGCATGCCGCAATAAAATCCAACCATTCATCGCTCATTTCCGGAAAGCGCTTGATCTTGAGCTCGGTCTGGTCATCGAAGGAATAGACATTGACAACCCCGGCTTTTCCAAAGCGCGTTGCCCAGCGCAGCGCCTGCTGTTCATAGGAGGTGCAGTAAAAGCCCCAGTAAAAATCCTTATGGAATTTTTGAATGCGGATCTCGGGTTGTTCCACAACCACTCTGCTTCCATGGTAAAGAGTCTGCATAACCGTCCTCCTTCATCTTTATATTTTATAATATTATAGCCTGTTTCCTTTCTGCGCGCAACCAATATCATACGCGATCCAACACAATTTCCCCGACGATCTGATCCCCGGTCAGTTCACTGGTACGGTAAATATTCTGGCAAAAGGGTTTCAGGCTGAAATCCATGTCGGCGTTTCCCTCATCCAGCAGAATCCCTGTGACGGTGAAGCGAAGCTCTGATTGCGCCTTTTGCAGTGCCTCTACACAGGTTTCTGGCAGTGAACACTCACCGTCCGTAATAAACGCGATGTCAGCATTTTCAAAGCCGCCCTCCCGCATGAGGCGTTCTGCCTCCGCAAGCGGCGTTTGAAAATCCGTGCCTCCGCCCAAGAAGGTTTCCGCCGCGCGCAGCTTCTCTTCAAGAGAAGACTGCCCGGGAAGAAATACATCCGTTTGAAAGCGGCCGGGGCCGGAAAAATGAACAAGAGCGAATTTTCGTCCCTCGCTCTGCGCAATCTCCAGCAGCGTCATGGCGACAGCTTTACCCCACGCGGCCAGATCTCCCGCAGTGGAGCCGGATTCGTCCAGGCAGCATATGATATCACCTGCGCCCTTATAGACCGGCTCCCGCCGGCGGTATTGCTTAATCTGCCGGTGCTGATACTTCCGCAGGAACAACGGCAGCGTTTCCGGCACAGCAAGCATGGCAAGCTCGGAGGTCAGTGCGCGAGATAGATCATTTCCCAGCTCCAATGCATATTTTTCTCCGCGGCCATAGGCATAGCCATTGCGCTTGCCCTGCGCGAAAATTTCCCGGAAACGCCCCAGATAGCGGGAAATGTCCCGCAACGTTTTACTATCGCGCACACGCTCTAAAAGCGCCGCATTCGCGTCTGTCTTCCGCATATCACCGGGGGCGTCGCTCCATGCGCCGAGGATCGTCTGTACTTCTTCCGCCCTTTCCGCGGCAGCAGACACCGCGCGGGCGATCAGCGCACCGGCTTCTGCCTGATTCTGCGCAAGGCCAGCGTCAACGAGCTTATTGACCGCATCTGCCTGCCGCCGTTTGCTCTCGGCGTCATTAGCGGCTTTTACCACAGCGGCACTCAGAGCCGGATCGTCCTGTGGAGTCCCACGAAGCTGCTCCAGCAGTGCCGCGAGCTTGTCCTCTGCGGTTTTCTCTGCCTGCTCCAGCTTTTCCAGCGTCTGCACAGCGCCAGGTTTTCCACCTAATTGGGAAAGTAAGTTATCCAATTCTCCCGAGGTCTGGGCAGTAAACTCTGCCGCTGCTTCATAGGCCGGAAGCTCCCGCCCTTCACACACCGCCTTGAGCGTAGGATAGTCTTCGCTTTGAGTGATGTGCTCCAGAATTGGCACGTTGATCTTCCGCGCCGCCGCTGAAAGATCATCTTCTGTGTTGCGCCGGGGCATCAGGGAATAAAAGGACTGGAAAATATCCCGCGAGAGCGCCGGAAAAGAGCGCAGCTTTTCGCCTGCGCTGTTCTCGATCTCGTCCATACCTGTATCCTCCATGCGCAGATCTCGGTAAATGCTATCCTCCAGTTTGGTGGAACGCAGCACGCGGTCTGTCTGCTGTGAACTGCTTTTTGCTCTCTGCACCTGCGCCCACGGAGAGGAAAGAACATCCTGAACCGTCCGGTAGGGCTTCAGCATTTCTCATTCTCTCCCTTCTCAAATGTGCCAAACCACGCCAGCAGGATCTCTTTTGCCCGTTCCGGCGCATATCGCAGCTCCGGAAATTCTTCCTGCAAGTATGGTGCAGCTCCGTACATATTGGTTTCGCCGCTTTGACGCAGCCGTTCCAGATAGTCAAAATACTTCTGGCATTCATTCTTGGAATAGGTGCTAAGAATACTCATTTCCATATAAAACGCTCCCCAATCAATGCGAGTTTGTCACTTACCATCCGCAAGATCGTCTTTGGTGAGTTCAAAGTCATCCAGCCAGTCTACATCGTCCCGTTCGACAAAAGTAGATCCGTCCTCGTCTGAGAGTGCGCGATCATACGCACGCATCAGGGCGAAGTGGTTTTCGTCACCCAATTCTTCTCCCTGTTTGCCGCCCCGGAAACGATACTGCTGGACGGCGATCCTTGCGTCGCTGCTCACTGCGTCCCACATGTCGCGGAAGGGCTGGTCGTGCTTCAAAAGCTCGCGGATATCAAATTCATCCAAACAGCCACCCTCCATAAAGGAAAGCTCCACGCCATCACGGTCTTCGATCCGTACTTCCGTAAAAACAATGCTCATTTTGTTTTCTCCTCTTATCTTTTATATGGAGGGAGGGCTGATGCCCTCCCTCGCTTATTTGGTGCTCTTAAAAGGGCATTTCCCCGGATTCGCCGCCAAAGTCCGGTGTAAAGCCGTCCGGCACGGCAAAGCTGTCGGGCGCTCCGGTATAGGCAGGAACATCATCTTCCTCACCGCCGTCTTTCGGCTTGGAATCTCCGAAGTAGACATTGTCTGCAATGACTTCGGCACTGCGGCGCTTGCCGCCTTCCTTATCCGTCCAGTCGCGGATTTGGAGTCGGCCCTCCACAACGGCCATGCGGCCTTTTGCGAAATACTTGCTCACAAACTCCGCTGTGGCGCGCCAGGCAACGATATCAATAAAGTCCGTCTCTTTTTCCCCGTTTTTGGACTTGAAGTCCCGATCCACCGCGATTGAAAACGAACAAACGGCGGTACCGCTCTCCGTCCTGCGCAGTTCGGGATCGCGCGTGAGTCTTCCCATAAGAATGATCTTGTTCAGCATCGTGATTCCTCCAATATTTTTTAATTTAACGCTGCGATCTCTTCCAGCGTCGTATAAGTAAAATGTGTCTGCTCGTGGGCCTTGCGGCTGATCTTCTCCAAATCGGCCAAGAGGTCATCCACCAGCGCAATCTCGCTGTCAGACTGCGCCGCCGTGCGAAGGCTGCACTGCATCTGATAAAGATGCGTCAATTCACCGCGCAGCTTGATAAATGCCTTGCGCGCAGTATCGGCCTTGCTGCCATCCCCCAGCGCGGCGTCAAATTCCTCCTGGGATTCCAACGCCATACCGCGGATATTGTTGACCTTATCCTGCATGGGGTTGACGCACAGGCGGGTGAGCACCGCTTCCACCTTTTCACGGTCTGAGGGCAGGTGCCAGAGATAATTCTTCAGCGCCAGAAGGTCACAGGATTCTACCTTGTCATGGCCGGAAAGCCATGCCTTGGCCTGCGCGATGGGATAATAGCCCAGATACTTTCGGTCCGACACCGCCATATCCTTACGAAGCTCGCAGAGGATATCGTCAGCCAACTCGTTGATGGCGTCGGGAACGGGGATCGACGCGACCTCCTGCTGCATTTGCTGCAATTCCTCCAACGTGATTGTGGCGGAGATCTGTCCGAAGGCGCCGGTTTGCTTATTCTTCAAAACGGCAAGGCGCGTGTCCCGATCCTCCATATTGGCCGTCACGACCTTCATCTCCAGGCGGTCGTACAGCGCCTCCAGTATCTTTTCCTGCGGGTCATTGAAATTAGGGATCTCATTGGAGGCCGCAAAGAAAGAAATGACCGGAATGGGATAGGTGCGTCCCTCGTTGGTGTATTTCCGCTCATTGAGGGCGGTGAGCAGTGAGTTCAGCACGCCGTCGTTGCACTTGAAGATCTCATCCAGCAATACGATATCGGCCTCTGGAATTTTGCCGGCTGTCTGCACCGCGGGCTCGCTTTTGTGAAGCGCCGATAGCGCTGCACGATAAAGCTCCAGCTTTTCGGTGCCGCTCTTGAGCTTTTCCCATGTTGCGGGCTCGTCCTTCATGGAGCCGATGCCCTCGACGAGGACACGCAGGTTGAAGCGCTGGTTTTGATAGGTTGCGTCCTGCTCCAGCACGGTCGGCGGCACAGAGCCCGGCAGCAGACTCGCAAGATCAACACGGCCGAAAAGCTGTTCTTCATCGCTCTGCTTGGAAAGAAGCCGCTCAAACTGCCGCGCACCGGTGATGTGCCGACGGAACAGGTTGATGGCATAGCTCTTGGCCTGTCCCGGCTCACCCAGAACAAACAGGTTTTTTCGCGTCAGCAGGGCAATGGCGATCATCTCCACCAATTCCTCCCGCTCAGCTACGCTATCATTGGTATCCGCAATGACCGCCAGCATCTTATCTCTCAGCGTCATTTCCGTGCCTCCTTACGCCGCCAGCGTCTCTTCATAGAGGCCGCTGTTCTCAGAGAGCGTATCGATGGAAATGATATGGCTCTTTCGGAACGAGTGCGGTGTACCGGTCATACCGCAGAGCCGGTAGGCCGAT
This sequence comes from Clostridiales bacterium, assembly GCA_019417795.1. Next base: position 8,732 of record DXUR01000018.1, read on the forward strand.
TTGCAGCTAAGAAGCTCATACTTGAGCTGGGCGAAAATGTGCTGCTCCAGGCGTCCCTTTTCCGGGTCATAGCCCGCCACAGCCTTGATAAGCCGCAGGGCAAGCTGCTGGTACACATCGTCATATTCCAGCCGAGCCGCTCTCATGAGCGGGCGATTCTGACGGATCACGCTATCGATGCACCAAAGATTCGCTTCCACAATGGCGTTGCGCTGAGCGATTGAGTAATTATTTTTCATTGTCGTTTCCTTCCTCTGGTATGGGCGCCCAAAAGCGGCAGTGGCCTTGGTCCCAGTCCTCCAGCAACATTTTGGTGGTGTAGTTCACGGAATTATAGTTCTTGTTTCTACAGTACTGCGTTTTTGCCATCGGTCCGCGATTGCTCGGCAGATCATAGGAATATCGGCAGTTACTGCAGCTTTTTGCAGTTTCCTTCAATCAATTTCCTCCATGATATTCTTCTTGGCAGTCTTGGCATCAAACGAGAATAAAAGCTCATAGCCATGCTCCGTTTTGTAGAAAAAGGCAGGCTTGATACCGTCGTCGATTTCCACAACATCGTAGTGCTGGACTGCTGCACCCAAAATCTCATCATCCGATTTTTCATTGCAGCACTCGAAAAACTCATACGGTGCCAGATCGGTATGTCCTTCATAGCGCACCGCATAGCGGAATGCAGATGGAGAAGTATCCTCGCCCAGATACGCGCACATACTGCGGTGCATCCTCCATTCTCTTTGATTCTTGAAGCCATAGATCCGCAGCTCACAGGGAGTCTTGAGCCTGGGACACCAGCTTGGCACATAGGTTTTGGGATCACTGCATTTGAATTTCCTCGCGCGCTTTCCCGCAACACAGAAACGCTCCCCCAAGTGCATGGTGACGCCTTTTTTCTTGATCGGCAAGCTTTCCATGTATTGGAGATTATGTGGGCAATCAGAGCAGTTCGGTTTTCGCAGCAGCATCATCAGCCGCACCTCCTTTTTCTTCGATATTTTCTGCGTACAGCGGACTTTCGATGATCTCATAGCGGGTAAACCATCCGGCGGCATAGCCGTCCCGGTAAGCCTCCCAGAAATTCTCGCCGTACTCCTCACAGTATTCTTCTGCCGGAAACGGGATCGTCCGACTTTCCTTTTCCTCCGCCACAAGGCGCGCAAGCTCCTTGCGGGCCTCCTCCTTCACAGTGAAGGCTGCCATACCTTCCGGAGCAGGAAAATTGCCCTGATCCGCATCCGCCCAGGAGTGGACGATGGTATAGACTCTCTTCGCATTTCCGCAGATCATGGCATGGATCGACTGGTTTTCCGGCGTGCTCAGCCAGTCCTCAACAGCGGCGCGATCCTCCTTACGGAACATCTCTACAAACTTTGTGCGAAACGCCGCGCGAGGCAAGCACTGACCGATGGAGCGGTGAAAATGGTATAAATGCCGGTATACCGCAGCAAGGAAACCGTCAGTGCTATCCGCCTCAACGGGCCTTTGCTCCATGCACAGCCGCCCGCCGCAGATCCTGCATTTCCCGACCAGACACAGCTGATAGGGCTTTATCTCCTTCAGACTGTTGTAGGTCAGGCTCCATTGGACTTTCTCCATGTTCTCCGCCAAATGCGCGGCCATTCCAAGGGCGTCCCTGCAAGCGACCGGCGGACACGAGCAAAGTCTCTCATGCTCATGCCGGCAATATGTTCTCTCACACATTTATGCTGTCTCCTTCTTTTTCTCTTTGTTTCGTTCCTTTTCGCATAGCCGGATCAGCTTCTGGCACCGATCCATCTCAAAGCCTCCGATGTGGGCAAGCTCTTCAGAGAGCCTCAGCTTCTTTGCCATCCACTTATAGCCCTGCGTTCTGCTCATTCCCCGCTCCTTCCAGAAGCTGTCAAAGACCTGATGGGTCTCCATCCGCTTCATGCGAAGAGCTTCGTTGGCAAGATTGCCCAGCGGCCGCGTGCTGCCCTTATGACAGCCCACACGGGCATTGCAGTTTTGACATTGATAAAATTTCTCACGTTCCAAGCCCAGTCGTTTTGCCGCCGCGGGACCATACACCTTTGCCGCGGGAACAAGATGGACTGCGCCGCCGCAATAGCGGCAGATCGTTGGAATCTCTACCAAAGGCATCCCTCCTTACGCCGCTTTCGCAGCAGCCGGCTGCGCGGCTTTTTGAGTTTTCTTCTGTGCTTCCGGCCGCATGCCGTTTTGCAGATAGTAGGCGTCCTGCGTGGCAAGCGTCAGCATTCCGCCCTGCGCGATCCCCAGCGTGACTGTCCCGCTCAAGGCTTTCAGGCAGGTGACAAGCTGCTTTGCGTTGAACCAGTAATCTCCCGCAGGGGTGCCGGTCAATGCAATTACCTCAATGGGCGCCGATGCGCTGACGCAATCGCCTGTGCATTGGAATACAAGGCGCTGATCCTGAAAGCTCAGCTTTACCCGGTTTCCGGTGCCAATGCTTAGGACGGACGAGAGCGCCGCTCTCATGTCGTGAATATCCGTCAGCACGGTAAACGCATTCCGGATGCTGCCTACCAACTGATCCGTATCGATGTAGCCGCCCTCCATGAGCCGCGCGCTGAAGAGGAAGTTCTCGCGGAAAAAGACGATGCTCTTTCCTGTGGTGCCGACGCGGAATTCATCCTTGTCCTGGCACATATTTGAGAGCTTTCCAAGCGAGGCGGCGGGGATGAGCAGGCTCACATCACCCGTGCTCTGATTGTCGCCTCTGGCTGTCACGATACAGTTTCCGTTGCTGCCGGCCGCGCGCAGTCCCGTGTTGGTAAACATGAGATTGACGCACTTGAGAAGCGGCTTGCTGTTATCCTGTGCGGTTGCAAATACGGTGTGCTGCGCCATAGCGGGAATCCCGCTGAGTTTGACGGTATCCTCCGGGAAAGGAAGATCCGGCTTTGGAAAAGCGCCTCGCTCCCATACATCCACTTCATAGCAGGCGTCTCCGCTTCTGAGCGTCATGCGTCCCTGATTTTCTGCCCGACAGAGCTGCACGGTATCCTGCGGCAGCCGTGAGAGCATTTCTGCAAGCATCTTCGCTCCAAATACCAGCGCCCCATTCTCCTGAACGGCACAGGGGAGCTTTTCCTCCAGTGCCGCTTCCAGATTAGTCGAGGTGACGGTGAGCTTTCCTGCGGCGGCATCTGCCTCCAGCAAAACGCCGCGGAGCACATCCAAGGGCGAATCTGCCGGTGCGATGGCTGATGCACGCTTGATGGCGCTCAACATTTCCGCCCGATTGATCGTTACATTCAAATAATCTCCTCCTTTACGCAGCAAAGCCGAAGATCGACAGCTGGTTTTCATCCACCTCTGCCTTCTTCGACTTCCGTTTCTTCTGTTCTTCCGCAGTTCTGGCAAGCAGCCCTTCATAGAGTGCCTGACGCACTTGCGCCTGCGCCGTGCGCACGCCGAAGGAATCCTTTGCTGCGGGCGCCTTTTGTTCTTCTGCCGCAGTATCTTTCGGCTGTGCAGCGGTAATGTTCTTTTTCCGCTCCGGGTTAATGACCGCCATTTTCCGAAAGGCCGCCGCAATATCCTCCACATTATCCCGGATCCCAAGCGCCAGCTCCTTTGCCATCTGTGAGGTCAGATCCTTTACATCGCTCATAGCCGCAAGGCCCTCTTCAGAAAATGTACCCTCGATGATGCCTGCCACCGCCAATTTGGATGCCATCAGCTTCATGGCCTTTGCCTGCATGGTATCGGCGTAGTAGAGCATATATACCTCCACTCTGGGGGCGGTCTGATTGATCCGCCACGACCGGCGGGATGCCTGCCGCAGCGTAAAGAGGTTATAGCCCATGGAGTAGAAGATAATGGTGGTAAAGGCATTGAGGTCAAGGCCGGTTTCCACGCAGCGCGGGTTGGTGATGAGCACCTGCAAACCGTTCTTGACATGCTTGTTGACCCAGTCCTCCCGCTTATCCGTAGCGATCTGCGGCGTCAGGATCTCTGTCCGATAACCTTCCGAGCAAAGAAGCTTCTGGAGCTTTTTCTGTGAATCCGTGCGCGTCCAACTGGTATAGATGAGCACGCGCTCTCCGTTTGCCGCCTTCTGCCGCACCAGCTCCAATACCCGTTCCTCCTTGGGAAGCAGACGGGAAAAATCGCCGCAGTTCTTTGGCGTTACAATGGGCATTCCGTTTATGGGATGCACTACCTCCGCTTGATCGTAGGGCTGGTCCGGGTAGACCGTCAGCAAATTGAGATAGGTGGACAGAATCTTCTGCGCCGCCTTTCGGTCTGTGCGCAGGACTTTCTGCAATTCGTGTTCCGCCTCTTTATAGGCCGCGCGTACATCCTCCGGCATCTCCAGCGGTACGGGGATCTCTTCGTAGTCCGGCAGGTCTTTGCCCATGTCGGAGAGGGAGAGAAATGCCGTGTATTCCAGCAGGAAACGGGAAAATACCAGCGGCGATACGCCGGGCAGCTGCTTTGACTTTGTTCTGCGCTTACTGGTACGCCGGTTGGAATTGTACTCCGCATCCTGTATCTCATAGGTATTTTCCACCACGCCGTACTCCGCATCGAAATCGCCGGGGCTTTTGTAGCGTTTGCCATCCTTGAGCATCAGCCCGGGGACGATACGGTAGAGCAGGTGAAAAATGCCGGAGGAATAGCCGTTGATAAGCGTTGCCGTCATTCCGACAAAACACCTGGACGCGCCGTACAGCTCTGCCATGGCATCGCCCTGCCCGCTATTGTTGTTGTACTCGTGCAGCTCATCGCAGAGGAAGCCGTCGATGCGCCCGCGCAGCTTTTTCTTGATGTAGGTACTCAGGGGAAACCGCCGGTGCGCTCCGCGGATCGGGTAGAATGCATCCGGATTTTGGGCGATCTCAGTGAGCTGATCGAGAACACGCTCGTTTTTGGTACGATGCAGATGTGCCTGCGCGCCGTAGCGGTAGACCCATCCGTATTCTCCGATCTTCACCCAGTCGATCCGTTTGTCCGGATTGACCGCAGACCATAGCGGCATACCGCAATGGGGACAGATGTGATTTTTCTTGTGCTCCTTCTGAAAAAAGAACTGGTCGGCCGGCACCGTATAGCGGCTGCCGTCCTCGCTGATCTCCATTTCGATCACACCGTCACAGTCTGGGCAGAGAAACGCGCGTCTGCGTCGATTCCAACGCACGGCGGGGTAACGCATATAGCCATCCCGCGCCTGCTCCTTGGAAAAAACAGCGAATACGCTTTTGTCGCCCTTCTCGTACATCGCATATAGACGGTTGAGATCCTGAATCGTGCGCACCACCATGCCGTAGGTATCCGGGAGCGTTTCTCCAATCTCCCGCACCCACTTTTGTGTGACATGGGAGGGACACATGACGATGCCGAAGGATTTCCTGCCGCCTTTCCTCTTCTGATCGGCCCACAGCCCGTGCAAAGCGCCAAGAGCAGTCGAACCGATCTTCGTCTTGCCGCTACCGCATTCTGCGATAATGAGCGCCACACGCTTACGCGCAAGCTGCCGTTTGACAGCCTCTGCTACCGCAAGCTGGGCATCGTAGAGGGAATATCCCACACGGCTCATGATGCAGTCGTTGATAGCGAGCACTTCATCGGAAAGCGGTTCCTTGGCAGGATCAAAAAGGGGCATGAACTGATTGCGGATACGGTCAGCTACGGTAACACCAAAGGTATTGAGATAGCCTGTGACATTTTCCACATTCTCAAATCCGTCTGGGCTGCCCAGCAAGGTGCCGGGGATCTGGATGGCTCCGCTCTGCAAGCCCTGCTCCAGCACCTCCACCACATTCTGATCCTGCGGCTTCAGATCCAGCACCCATGCGTCCATCCGCTCTTTCAGGGAAATGACCTCCAGTTGCCGGAGATCTCCCCGTTGGCGCAGACTGCTGAGCACATAATCCTGAAATTCCGGGATCAGCGGCGCTGCCGTTTTGCGATCCAGTTCCTCAAAGAGCCGCTTTTGATCCCCGGCAGGGCAGAAGATATAGCACCTGCGGGGCTGCAACTCCATCTGCTCCGTATCTACGAGGTTTGTATCCTCGTCTTTTTCATGCTTGCCGCTTCTGTCATCCTCCTGTACGGTGTCCGCAGCCATCAATGTTGCCACGGCGTAGATCCCATCGTGCGTGATCTGCCGCTGATAACTTTTGAGGCTACTTTGGAGCATTCGGGTCGTGTCGTTTTGGGCGGCTTCTATCGTCGCGCCGCCGTAGATGGCATCTGCCATTGCCCGCACCATTTCGGGATAGCCGCCGAAGCGGATGGCACTGATGATGCTGCCGTTTTGATCGTGGTCGAGTACCAGCGTATCCGCATAGGCCGACAAGCGCACCTGTGCGGATGGGTCATAGTAACTCAGCTCGATCAGCTTACTATTGGACATCCATTGCCTGACTCCTTTCTTTTGACGAAACAAAAAAAGACCGCAATCACTCCTATGAGCAATTACGGTTTCGTTCTCGTCCTTATTACATTTCAAGTCGTTTGGGTTCGACGGTACTCGCAAGGAGCATGCCACATCTCTAAGCGGTAAAACCTCCATGAGCTGTGCAAAGGGCATACTACCTCCTTTCCACTCTTTCTTTCCTAACTTACTCCGCCCTAACTTACTTCGCCCTGAAATACAGCTTCATTGTAGCATCACAGGGGAAGGCTGTATAGTTGGAGTTTTTCCATAGTTTCTATGCTGATTCGAGATCCATTCCATATCAACGAGCACATACATCTTCGACACCTCCGGTAGTTCTTTCTTCGAATTCTACCGCAAGCATACAAGAAGAGGTGTCCGAAAGAACGGACACCTCGCAGCCTTTAGTATCATAGTCGAAGCGAAAGACACACCAATCTATGGGATAAATCATTCCCGCAGATTGGTGTGTCTTTTCATGTCATTCATGTGAAGTCATTGAGAATCTATTGAATTGCCCCTTTGTATTGTGCTACTGCCATTCAACTCCGCTATCTATCAATATGCTGCTGTTCCGTTTGGTCATAGGATTTCGTATATCCCAAGTGATATTCCAACAGCAGAGTGTGTGGGACCATGTCAAAGGTGCTCACACCCTCGACAGCAGTAAGGACTTTGACCGCAGCACGATAACCGCAGTAGAAGCTGTGGCAGGCCGCCCAATGAACGCGCTGCTCCCACGCACACTCGATCGAGGTCAAATGCTCTCGTCGCTCTTCATCACCATCAATCTCGAGCTGCTCGATAAGCTTCTTGTTTTCGTCATGCATCTTCAAAAACAGAGTATGGCGCTGCATACCCGGCATCTCAAAGAGATCTTGCATGAGATGCTTTTCAAATCCATCGACAACAAGATCTTGATTGGAAAAGCGCTGGACGAACCCGGAATACAGGCCGGCGTTGAAAGCATACTGGGATGCATACCGCAGTTTTGCCTCGTAATTGGTTTTGATCTGGCTTAGGATCTCGTTCTCGGACTGCTCCAATGTGGTGGTGAAATAGTCCTCAGCCGCTGTGTAATCCTTTTCCTCTTCGGAAAAATCTGTTTGCGCCAGTACCTTGTATGTATCGAACAAATACTTTTGAAAAGCAGGGGCAAATGCGCGTCCTTTCATTTCCTCTAATGCGTTTTGTACTGTCATGTCTTCATCCCTCCGTACATATTTGATATAATTGTATCAAGTGAGTACATATTACATGAGTGAAAGTGCGAAAACAGTCGGATTAAGGGAGAATGAAAAATAAAATTGCACCTGCCAGATCGACAGGTGCATTGCTCAAATGTGTTTTTTGATGATCGGGATCGAATTTAATGCCAACTCAACAATGGCATCTTCTTGCTCCTTCGTTAGTCCAGAGTTTTCAAGTTCCTTGCGAACTCTATGCTCCAGAGGAGAATCCGTCTTCCCAGCTAAGTAGTCGAGTGAAACGTCTAGAATATCCGAGATGCGCTCAATGAGCTGGAAACTTGGTGACCTGACTCCGTTTTCTATGTGTCGAAGTGAGTCTACAGCAATACCAATCTTCTCAGCGAGCTGTTCACCAGTTAGGCGGCGGAACTGCCGTGCAGTCCGAATCCGGCTGCCCATGATTTGCAATCTCGTACTCATTTGATCTTCTCCTACCTATCCTGTACTTTCTCACAGTATAGATGGATGGCAGAAAATCAGAAATGAGCATTATGGTATTTACCGTACTGAAATGGTACGTAAACGAATGACCTCCGGTACGACACATACCGAAGGCCATTCGCTTTAAGTCACATTTACAAACTGAGCCTCAAAGAGTAAGAGAATATGGTAACAAAAATCAAACTGTAATATATCTGTATAGCTTTATTCTACCGTCTTGTACGGAAATATGAATTGGAGGACGAAAGCAAACGAGTCGTTGTTGCATATATTGCCGCATTGGCGGCACCGCAAATGAACCCAACCAAATAGCCATGAACAGCCAACTTGAGATGCTGCGAAAGGCTGCTGAGGATCTCGGCCTTACCGTCGTGGCAGAAGTGACTGTTTTTGAAAGTGGCACTGACCCGCAGCGGCAGAGCATCAAAACGCTGATCCGAGATGGAAAACACGGCGCCTATGATTGCGTGCTGATTGTTGATCCATCCAGATTATCAAGGAGCACTGAGGGCTACACCTTGATTGGCCAGAAGCTGAACCGGCATGGGATCAGGGTCTATACCCCTCAGGGAAAGATCCAGCTGCCCCCGCCTCACGCCTTCTTCTATTCCAGATACCATAAGGAAGGAGAAAACGATTTTGGCCCAGGAAAGTAAAAACGAGAATCGCAAGCAAAGGATCCGCGAGGCGTTCCATGATGGGAAACAGGTAGAGCGAATGCCTGCCCGAGAGGACATGGCTCCTCAGCATTCCGACGATGTTATCTATCGGGTTGCTCCGTACTGCCGAGTCAGTACGATGTCCGAAATGCAGGCAGAGAGTTTTGAAATCCAGCAACAGTACTACAACGAGTACATTGCCAAGCACCCGAATTGGACGCTGGTTCGCATCTATGCCGATGAAGGCATCTCAGCAACTTCGGTGAATAACCGCAAGCCTCTGTATTTTTCATCCCGTTATCGGATAAGCGTTACAGCGGCTTTTGAAAACTCTGTATTGATTTTTCTGCGCGAGGTGATATAATCGGCATATACCGAAAACAAAGGAGGCGCGTCCATGCCAAGACCGCCACGGTGCCGTCGGATTTGTGGCGCACCGCAAGTTGATACCTTCTGCCCCAACGGGTGCGAGGATGCCGAGCCGATCCTGCTGACGCTGGACGAGTACGAGGTCATTCGGCTGGTTGACCTGGAGCAGCAAACCCACGAGCAGTGTGCCGCGCAAATGGACATTTCCCGCTCTACCGTGCAGGAGATTTACGAAAGCGCACGGCGCAAGATCGCAGCGTGTCTTGTCCACGGGAAACCGCTGCACATCACCGGGGGAAACTACCGCATCTGCGGAGGACAGGAGGCAGCCCACTGCGGCCGCTGCTGCCGGACGCAAAGAGCCAACACAGAAAAATTCAACAAAAATTGCAAAGGAGATTCCACTATGAAAATTGCAGTTACCTATGAAAACGGTCAGATTTTTCAGCATTTCGGCCACACCGAACAGTTCAAGCTTTATGAAGCTGCGGACGGCAAAGTCACCCATACGGAAGTTGTTGATACCAACGGCAGCGGTCACGGCGCACTGGCAGGCTTCCTGATGCAGAACGGCGTAGACACTTTGATTTGCGGTGGCATCGGCGGCGGTGCGCAGGCGGCACTGGCCG
>DXUR01000180.1 GCA_019417795.1 Clostridiales bacterium
AACCTCTTTGTTACTTTCTGGTGAGAAAGTAACGCAAAAGCACTTTCACACCGCCTCCCCTTTGGGGCTGGCAGTATGAAAGTGCTTTGCGCCCTGCCGGGGGCTAAAAGAGCCGGCCTCACAACCATCTCTAAGAACTTCTTCTGTCACTCTACTTCTTCTGGTGCAAGAGGATAACCGCATAATTCTTCTTCCTGTGCAGGAACTTCTGCGTCCTCTGTTTTTACAGGGCCGGTTTCTTCAATCAAATCCGACGGGACAAAACTTACAGCCAACTGCTGTTCTTCCGGCAAGCTATTATACCAATCCAGCCATTCAAGCGTTTCTTTGGAAAGGTCCTCCGCATCCACCATCCGATCACCATATCGGACTTTACTTCCGTCTCCTTCTCTTTGCTCAAAAACGATCCATTTCTCGTTCATAAAAATCTCTATGGTATTGTCTGCCCCGTATTGATATTCAAAGCCTGTCCCAAAATTAGATTGGTTATCCTTTGTCGGTATCTCAGAGCCATCAACCGTTGAAGTAATTTCCCCGTCCATTACCCCGCAACGACCACTTATGGTGCTTTCTTTCCCCGTATCATAGTAGAGTTTTCCATCCACCATTACCATAGGGATTTTATCCCATTCATGCGTTTCTTCAAGCGGCGGATCAGAGGGATTTTCTGACTGCCCCGGCAGCTCACTCTCACTTACAGGAACAATCTCATATTGATAGCTATCCCAACGACCTCCAATATCGGCTGATGTAAAATAATCCAGTTTCTCCGCCGGAAATTTCAGTCTGCCTGACTTTACAGCTTCCGCACAGTAGATGATCTCATAACTTGTATCGTCTGAGAGATTGAACCTAAAACTCGTTATGGTCTCCCCGACAACAGGCTCCGTTTTCTTATCGCTTACCTCCAGTCCCGAAAACAGAGAATAAAGATCAGCTATGTCTTCGCTTTCTGTGATAACTTGCTTTTCGGCGGAGTATGGCTCAGCATTGCGATACATCTCAATGTTATTTACATCAGCAACATCAAAGGGCATAGAAATAGTTTCTTTTTTTTCACAACCAGTGAATACCAAAACCATAGCCGCCACCAAAACAAGAACAATCTTTTTCACTGTATCACACCGCCTTTCTTACTTGTACTGACGAAAAAAATATACTTTTGTTTCCTATCTGCCACCAAAAACTTTTGAAAACCAGCTTTTTTTCTGCTCCACCGTCTGCCCCTGTTGATTTGGATCATCTTCACCATCAGTAAGCTGCTGCCGAATTGTTCCGGCATGAAGTGCCTGGGCGGCCTGGGCAGTCTGCTGTGCCACCACCAGCGCAGAGCTGACCTCTGCCAGCCTTGCATTCAATTCTTCAATCTGCTTGTCCTTTACAGAAAGCTGCCCTTGCAGCGTGTCAATGGTGGCCTGTAAAATTGCTACCACACCAGCCTCTTGCGACTGCTCCGGCACCGCTCCAATGGAGCGCTCCGTATGCGTATCCGTATGCGATCCATTGGGGCAGCCATCTCTCAAAAAGTCTTGTTTTATCAGGGTTTCAGCCTGCTCCGATAGATACAAGACCCCCTGTTCCGTATGCGCATACGGAGCGCAAACCGTATACAGCTTGCCTTTGTACCGCTTATAAACCGCCTGTTTTGATACGCCTATCTCGTCGGCTATCTGCCGGATTGTTTTCATACCTTCACGAACAGGCCAACGGACACACACCCTCAAATCCCGGCGTGGATATGTACCAGCAAGCGGGGCCTGTCGGCTCCCAGGCTACTTCAAGGGTAATCTCGTGCCAGCCATCGGGAAACAAGGCGGTAAATCCCTGCCCAGCATGTATGCCGTACCCTTCCAGAAGCAGCCGAGGGTGCGGATCATCGTCCGCCGGATCGGGGAGCCGCAGCTGCGCGATCCTCTCTTTATCCCAGCTCATAGACCTTTCCTCCTTCCCCTAAAATAAATCGCTATGCGATCCCGTCCGGGTGAGATATAAAATCAGCTCGTCCCCGTCCACTTCGTAGATCAGCAACCAATCCGGCGTAATGTGGCACTCACGACACCCCGCATAGTCCCCGGAAAGCTGGTGATCCCTGTTCTTTTCCGGCAACGGCTCCCCCGCAGCCAGCTTTTTAATAATATCGGTCAGCAAAGAAATATCAAAGCCGCGCTTTTTCACACGCTTCAAATCCTTCTGAAACTTTGTGGTTGGTCTTATGTTATACATCGGCAAGTAGCTCCTCCATCATCTGATCGACATTGGAATAGGTCTTGCCGAGGCTCGGATTAGCCTTCATTCTCTTTACTTCCTTGATTGCTTCGACGGTTTCCGCGTTCGGCACATCGCCGCTGATTTCAAAGGGTATTCTATACTCCCTCACAGCCTTACGCGCAAAAACATTGAACGCCGTTGTCATCGTCATTCCCATATCAGCACAGAACGCCTCAAACTGCCGCTTCAAATCTGCATCCATACGGATATTGATACTTGTATTCGCCATAATAGCAACTCCTTCCGCTTTTATTATAACCCGTTTTATCATATTCATTGTATAGCTTTTTGTTTACAATGTCAATACAATCTCCCTGTCCTCGACGCTCTAAAGTTCTATCCCAGTATGTACGCATTTAGGGGGCAAAAAAGCCTTGATTTATGCGGCTTTACGGGCGCAGTAGCGAGGGAACCGGTATATTTACCCTCGGAGGGCTGAAAACGACTTCTAAAGCGTAACAAGGGCCTTTCTGGGCCTTATTCCTGACCCTCATTGTGCAGTGCGTCCAGGAGCCAATCGCTCAACTCCTGCGAAGGGGACACCCGCACCGTTATATGCCCATCTTCAAAGCGCACCGCTGGTGGTGGACAATCCCACCATTTGCGGATAGTTTTCGGATCAAGGCCAGTTTCTCGGTGGCAGTCGGCCTTACGGCCTTCCGGGTGCTGCTGCCGCCACTCATAAACCCGTACCTGAGCTGTTCCGCTGCCTTTAGGTCGACCCTCATTGACAATCTCTCCTAACTGTTTTTTTAATGCTTTCATTGTGTTCATCACTTGAATATGCTCTTCCTGCTTACGCCAATTCCGCTTATTGACAGGCATAGTAAGACCAGAGAGCTTCGCTATATCGTCCCTGGGAAATGTCACATAGTCCTCATTGAACATCTCCAGGGCACACACCACATCATCTTTCGTGAAGCGGTTTATGTCCTCCACGCTCATATCATCATAGGGCTGGAGCAGCGCAAAAGCGTCCCGGCGCAGCTCGTCTTCGTCAATCCCACATTTTTTCGCATAAATCGCCAGCGTCATAATGCCATAAAAACGATGGCCTACCCGAATTTCGTCAGCAATCCGGTGCAGCCACCAATCGTAAAGGTCACGCTTGACCGTCCAACGACCCCGCCGTTCCTTCTTGATGATCCTCCGTTCATACCAATCTGGGTACTTCTCCTTTGCTTCATCCAGCGACAGGCGGCTCTTTCTCATAAGCCCCTCAAGCCGCTGCCTCTCCCCGTTGCTGTCCGGAATATAATCGAGCAGCTGCGCCAGTTCCACCGGCCCGCCAAGCCGGAACGCCCTCACAGGGTACTCCCGTCCCAGTTTCGAGCCGGAGCCGACCACCCGAAAGCCCTGCAAAATGCCCTGCATTTGCGGTTCTTTTATCGTGGAGGTATATCGGTTCCAAATCTGCCGAGTAAGGGAATATTTCAGCTCCTTCAAGCATTTCTGGTTGTGCGGATACATAGGCACTGGCTCTTTCAACACATAATATAGGTGAAGCCCCGTCCCGCTGTTTACAACAAAGGTTGCCTGGGGCAGAATATCCTTGTTCATCTGGTGCAGCGTGTCCCGAAGCTGCGGCATACCTACCCCGTCCAGATCAAACACCAAAGCATAAAGATACCTGGCATTTTTACCGCACCGCCGCAGACCAAAATAGGAAATCGGGGACATAATCGTAAAATCAGTGTCTTGTAGCTCCCGCAGTTCGTCCAGCTCGTCAGTGATAGTACACCGTTTCGCCTTACCATCCCCCTCGATCTGCAGGGCGATCCCGGTCGCCTTATCAACCTCAACTTTCTGAACCGTCACCGCAATCCCGTTTCCCTTCCTGTCCTCAAAATGTCCCTTCCTCTCGAAAGAACCCTCCGGGAATATCTCCCGATAAAACTCATACGGCGCCACCGGCTCCAAAAACCTTTCCAAATGCTCATTCTTTTCCTGATAAAGCTCTCTCTGCCGTTCCAAAGCCTCTTGCTGATCCACCATTCCTTACACCTCTTTTCATACATTCTGCAAACCCACAGGGGGAAAAGGGGGAGCCAAAGAGCGGCCCCTCCGGGGCCTTAAAGAGAAAGTCACCTCCCCCTTTTCCCCCTCGCTCTGGGGCATGGAAATGATGGAAAACCTTTTAGGTTTGCCACATTCCCACACCCCGTCGCTCACCCCCATTTTCCCCTCCGACTTTCTCCCTATCCGAGAGAGAATATTTTTATTATTTTTCCTTGGCCTAAAGGCCATAGGGGGGCATATATTATCAATGAGTTTTTTCCCTATTTCTTGTTGTTATTATAGCCTGTCCAGATGGCGCTTTCAAGTCCCCTGGACAGGCATATATTATCAATACAGTTTTTCCCTATCTTATCAAAGCTCCATGCCGCCCCAGGTATGACCTCGTTCCTGCTCCTGCTCTGGCTGCTGCACCTCCGGCACAGGCAACAGCTCCCTGGCCCTTTCGACAAGGGGGCGGAACTTCTCTGGCAGGTGCCGATCCAGAAAATCCATCACCGCACTGACCCCATCCAGGAGCCGATCCGAGAAGCTGCGCTCCTGCTCCAACTCTTGTTCCAGGCACTCCACCTGTACCAGCAGCTTTCGGTTTTGGTTTTCAAGCCGCTGCCTCTCCTGAGCCTCCTTCAGCTTTTCTTTTGTCGAGGGGATTTTCTGCTGAAGCCGCTGATTTTCTTCCTTCAGCTCTTGCACTTTCTGTTCCGCTGCCGCACCTCTGATTGCTGCCGCCTTCAGTTCCTTTACCTGTTCTACGGTAACGCCTTTCACAGCTCCTGTCAGCGTCTTTTCTGGCTGTATGGCCTCCAGATCAGGCTTGACCTTCTCAACCGCCTTTAGGAGCTTCACATTCCCTTGCAACGCTTTTTTCTGCTTTTCCAAAGTTGCTATATCCTGTTCTGCTGCTGCAACCTGTTCCTGGACAGCTTCAAGGCGCTGCGCCGCTGCCCGGTACTCTGGCAAATCCATGTGAGGCCGACCACCGCCCAGGCTGATAATCTCAAAATCGTGTACCTGAGCAATCTCTCCAAGAGATACCTTCTCACGCTCCATCCAGGCTTTCCATTCGGTTTGCTTTCGGCCCAGGCTTTCAAATCCTTGCTGCTTTAACGCCTGCTTCATGGAAACCCTCGTGGACAGCCCCCGGCTCTGCCCAGTGGCCACCGGCACAAAGTCTACATGGAGGTGGGGCGTGGCTTCATCCATGTGCAGCACCATATTGAATACCCGCAGATGAGGATTGCGCTCCTGGAAGGACTCTGCAAATTCTTTGAGAGCTGCCGCTGCCCGTTCCCCTCCTGGGGAGCCGCACCCACAGTCCTCCATGTTACCGATCTGGAAGATGGCCTCGTGAAATAGCTTCTCCTGTTTGCTCTGCCGGATATGCTCATAGTAGTCTGGTATTTTGTCCCTGGTCTTTTTCTTTTTAGCGTTATAGGCAGCCAATGCTTCATCAAAAAGCTCATGGTACACCTGCTTCAAGTCATCGTTGCAAAAAGTGATATTCTGCTCCGACCGGCTGCGGTCTACATTCGCCGCCGAAAAGCTCCTGTTATTGTGCCGAATACTTCCTCGGCCTGTCATTCCCGAAATGGTTGTTTCTATAAAATCACCCGGCCCTTTCTTGTAAAAAGAACTATATCCTACTATCTCTATTTTACCATACCTGGGTGGCTGTCACAACCTCTTTGTTACTTTCTGGTGAGAAAGTAACGCAAAAGCACTTTCACACCG
>DXUR01000181.1 GCA_019417795.1 Clostridiales bacterium
GAATACGCCCGGGTGGGCCAGGGCAGCATCCGCAACATCATTTTCCAGCCCTACCAGTTCGTGTGCGCCTCCGAAACGGAACGGGGCACCTACAACCCCCAGAATATTTTCAATATGCGGCCGGAGCAGATCCACTTCGACATTGCCGACTGGGCCATCGCGGGGAACCGCATTCCCGATGTGGCAGAGTCTCTGTGGTTTTACAATCCCTTCGGCCCTCAGTGCCGGAGCAGGTTCCCCTCCGAGGTGGGCTACTGGCAGACCCGCATTGGAGATCATTGCTTTTATAATCCAACGGATGCCTATTATAGAACTTGAGAGGTGTTTTTATGCAGCGTTTCAATACTTACCAGACAGCGCCGGTCCCGTCCGGCGGGAGCGACTGGCAGGCGGAGATCAATGGCGGCGGACAAACGGAGGCAAGGAGCGTCGGTGATGCGCGCTCCTGGCAGTCACCGGAGGGATCGGAGTACGTCACCCTGCCCGGTGGACAGATGATGCCCATGGGCAATATGCCGGGGATGCGGACAGATCTGCCAGAGAACGTGATCCAGAACCCCCTCAGCGTGGAGGAGGCCCACAACGGCTCCATCAAGGCCATGCTGGCCAGAAATGAGGGAAACTATGTAGTGGCTACGTTTCTGGTGGGGACGCAGGGAACGGTTTCCTGGGAGGGAATCCTCTATGATGTGGGCAACGACTTCATCACCATTTACCAGCCGGGGCGGGAGCGGTATATCGTGACGGATATTTACGCCTTGAAGTATATCGAATTTTACGATACCCGCCGCCGAGAGCAGTGCGAGGCTATGCTGAAGCAGAACGGCCTTTGGAACCAGAGGTAAAAGTTTACAGAAGGGGATTGCGGAGAAAAAAGCACTGTGATACAATCAAATACTGTCGATAAAGTGGTAAATTCTCCGCGACGGAAAGGAAGAGTGTGCGCGGGAAACCCAAGAAGGGTGTCCTGCGCCATTGAAATCCTAAGTTTTCAGAACTTTTATAAAGTTCTGAAAACTTGCTCAGCGGGGCGAAAAGACTTTTTCGACACGCTGCAATCAGCACGATCAAACAAATGAGGAGGAATCCCAATGGATTTTGAAAAGCTGTCCGCAGAGAGATACTCTCTCCGGAAATTTGATACCCGCCCTGTGGAGCAGGAGAAGCTGGATCTGATTCTGGAGGCAGGCCGCAACGCTCCCACCGCCCATAACAATCAGCCCCAGCGGATCTTCGTGTTCCGCAGCCCCGAGGCTCTGGAAAAGGCAGACGCCTGCATGGACTGCCACTTCCACGCCCCTGTGATCATTGGTGTAGGGTATGACCCCAAGGAGTCCTGGCACCGGGAACATGACGGCAAGGACCATGGCGAGATCGACGCCGCCATCGCTGTGACCCAGATGATGCTGCAGGCGGCGGATCTGGGCCTTGGCACTACCTATGTGGGTATGTTCCGGCCGGTGGACCTGATCAAGACCTTCCCGGAGATGGAGGGTCTGGAGATGATCGCCATGCTGCCTCTGGGGTATCCCGCGGAGGGCGCCCATCCCGCCAAGCTCCACGGACTGCGCAAGCCCATGGAGGAGCTGGTAAAGTACCTGTAACCCCTAAGAAAACACCGAGGCTTTCAAGAAAGCCTCGGTGTTGAGTCTGTCAATAAAGTAGCAGATTCTCCGCAACGGTAAGGAAGGGTGTGCGCGGGAAACCCAAGAAGGGTGTCCTGCGCCATTGAAATCCTAAGTTTTCAGAACTTTTATAAAGTTCTGAAAACTTGTTCAGCGGGGAGAAAAAATTTTTTCGACACGCTGAAACACCGAGGCTTTCAAGAAAGCTTCGGTGTTCTTTTTTGAGATGGAAAGAAATTTGATCAGCGGTGTCTGCGGCCCCGGTAGCCTCTGCTGTAACCGCGGACACTGCGGCCGTAACGGCGACGGCGGCTGAGACCGGTCAGCCGGAAGATCACCAGCAGCACCAGCAGTACCGCCAGCACGATGGCCACGGTTTTTACGGCGGGCTTTTTAAAAAACAGCGACACATTATGGCGGAATACCATAAACTTGTCCGCAGTCACGTCGCTGCTGGCAAGCAGGTCCACGGAGGCATAGACGGTGTCGCCGTCCCGCAGCTCCATGGTGCCCAGCCTATCTCCGGCGATGACAGGGGCCTCTACGGTCTCCGGCAGGGAGATGACCCGATCCAGCTCCGCCGGGTCCAGATCACGGGGAAACAGGGACTCCACATTGTTGGCGGGATGCACCGTTACATAGTCGGTTTTGGACAGGCTCACCGGAACCTCCTGAATGATCTCCTTGTCCTCTAAAATGGTGCGGTAGGCGAAATTCTTGAAGCCGTAGTCAAAGAGGTGGGAGGTTTCGGAAAAGTTCAGCAGGTTGCCTACGCCGTTTTCCTCGATCCGCTCCGCACCCATGACCACGCTGACAAAGTGCAGTTCCCCTTCCTGGGCGGAGGAGATGAGGCAGTGCCCAGCATCGCTGGTGGAGCCGGTCTTGATGCCGTGAGCCCGCTTATCCCGGTAGCCGATGACACGCCAGGTGGACAGCAGATGGTTGGTGGTGTACAGCGTTCGCTCCTTGCTGAGATTGGTGGCGGGGATGACGGCCTTGGCGCTGTCGCAGATCTCCATGAATTCCGGATACTGCATGGCGGCCTTGGTGATGAGGTAGAGATCCCAGGCGGAGGTGTAGTGATCCGGGTCATGCAGTCCGCTGGGGTTGACGAAGTGGGTGTTCTCGCAGCCGAGGGCTTTGGCCTTGGCGTTCATGGCGTCCACAAAGGCGGCGATGGAGCCGGCGTCCCACTCCGCCAGAATGTTGCAGGCCTCGTTGGCGGAGACGATGAGCATACATTGCAGAAGCTGTTTCACCGTCATGATCTCCCCGGCCTTGATCCCGGCGCTGCTGCCGTCCGCGTGGTAATAGGTGTCGCTGAAGGCGCTTTCAGAGGCAGTGACCTCCTGATTCAGCAGTGTTTCATTGCCGCTGACCTTTTCCAGGATCAGCAGAGCCGTCATGACCTTGGTCAGGCTGGCGGGATAGTTTTTCTCATGGATGTTTTTGGCATAGGCCACGGCGTCGGTGTTCACGTCCGCCAACAGCGCAGCCTTGGCCTGAATGTCCGGGACCTCCAGCGCTCCGGCAGCGGGGGTGAGAAACAGCCCGGTAAGGCAGGTGCAAAGTAAAAAAACCGAGATAAAGCGTTTGAATTTCATATCTTTCTCCTGAAGAATATGGTATACTGGTAGAGACAGAAATCGTCAATGACCGTATTCGTTGTGATTCGACATTTTTAGTATATCAGATTCGTCAAAGGAGTTCAACCATGGGAGCGAAGTTAAAAGCTGTCAGAACGGAACTGATCCTTCTGGGCCTGACGGCGGTGTTTCTGGGCGGACTGCTGACGGTCTCTTACCGGGACCGGACCACCGCGACGGTGACGGTGACGGCGGAACACGCCCTGCCGCCGGAGGAGGTCGAGGTCACGCTGGTGGACCTGAATACCGCCGAAGCGGAGGAACTTGCCACTTTGCCGGGGATCGGCGAGGGGCTGGCGAAGCGGATCGTTGACTACCGGACGGAGCATGGACCCTTTGAAGGCCCGGAGGGGCTGATGGAGGTCTCCGGCATCGGCGAGAAGAAGTTAGAGGAGCTGCGGGATTACATCACCGTGAGTAATGGCGCATAAAAGGAGCGGAAACTTGAGAATTTTAGTGGTGGATGACGAAAAGACCCTGGTAAAGGGCATGAAATTCAACCTGGAAAACGAGGGCTACGAGGTGGAGTGTGCCTATGACGGCGCGGCGGCGCTGGAGCTGGCCCGGGAGGGACGGTTCGACCTCATCATTCTGGATGTGATGATGCCGGAGATGGACGGGCTGGAAGCCTGTATGAAGATCCGGGAGTTTTCCAACGTGCCCATCATCATGCTGACGGCCAAGAGCGAGGACGCAGACAAGCTCATGGGTTTTGAGTGCGGCGCGGACGACTATCTCACCAAGCCCTTCAACATTCTGGAGCTGAAGGCCCGTGTCCGGGCACTGCTGCGGCGGGCCGCCGGGGTCCAGCGGAGTCAGGGAAGCCTGCTGACCGTCGGCAAGCTCACTCTGAACACCGAGGAACGGGTGGCTATTCGGGACGGGGAACCGGTGGAGCTCACTGCCAAGGAATATGACCTGATCGAGCTGCTGATGCGCAATCCCCGGCGGGTGTACAGCCGGGAGAACCTGATGAATGTGGTGTGGGGCTACACCTACGCCGGAGATTACCGCACGGTGGATGTGCATATCCGCCGCCTGCGTGAAAAACTGGAAGAAAACCCGGCGGAGCCGGATCACATCCTGACCAAGTGGGGAGTGGGCTACTATTTCAAAGGATAAGGCTTCCAAGAGCAGGCGCCTGGCCCTCTGGGGCAGCCTGCAAGTCAAATTCGGACTGAGCTACATCGCCGTCATCGCGGCGGTGCTGCTTTTGCTGAACACCTATCCGCTGCTGGTCAGCGAGGATCTGGTGTTCCGCTCCAAGGAGACCAATATGACCGGCAGCGTGTCGGTGGTGGTGTATTCTCTGGCGGGCCTGAACCGGCTGAATCAGGAAAACGTGGCGGCTGCCATGGCAGTGGTGGAGGAGACGGGACTCAGCCGAGTTCTGGTGACGGACAGCGCCGGTCTGGTGCTCTACGATACCCGGGAGACCGGCAGCGCCGTTGGAAAGTACACCTTCTATTCCGAGATCGTGCAGGCATTGGAGGGATATGACGCCTTTTCCTGCTCCTACCGGGACGGGGCCTTCCGCAGCCGCACGGCCTCTCCGGTGCTGTATCAGAACCGGATCATCGGCGCGGTGTACGCCTACGAATATGACACAGAGCAGGCGGCGCTGTTAGAGGGACTGCAAAGCAACCTCCTGAAGCTGTCCGCCGGTATCGCGGCGGCGGTGGTGCTGCTGAGCATCCTGCTCTCCCGGATGCTGACCCGGAAGATCAGCACCCTGCTGACGGCCATCCGCAAGGTCCGGGCCGGCGCTTACGAGCATCGGACCTACATCTCCGGCCGGGACGAGATCGCCCAGATCGGAGAGGAATTCAACAGCCTGACGGATCGGCTTCAGACCACGGAGACCTTGCGCCGCCGGTTTGTGTCCGACGCCAGCCATGAGCTGAAAACGCCGCTGGCAGCCATCCGGTTGCTGACGGATTCCATTTTGCAGACAGACCAGATGGATATGGAGACAGTCCGGGATTTTGTGACGGACATCGGCAGCGAGGCGGAGCGGCTCAGCTGCATCACCGAGGACCTGCTGCGCCTGACCCGGCTGGACAGCGACCTTCTGGACGCACCGGAGACGGTGGAGGTGGCTCCGGTGCTGGAACAGGTCATGCGGATGATGAGCCTGCTGGCTCAGGAGAAGGGCACGGAGCTGACCTACCGCATGGAGGGAAATTGCCGGGTATCGGCCACCAAGGGGGAAGTCCATCAGGTGATCTACAACCTGACGGATAACGCCGTGAAATACAGCGGCAAAAACGGTAAGGTCCGGGTGGAACTGCGACATGAGGACCACGACGTGGTGCTGACAGTGGCGGATAACGGCCCCGGCATCCCGGAGGAGGATCTGCCCCGGGTGTTTGAGAGGTTTTACCGGGTGGATAAGGCCCGTTCCCGTGCCGCAGGCGGCACCGGCCTGGGACTTTCCATCGTTCAGGATACGGTGAAAAAACGGGGCGGCACGGTGTCTGCTGCCAACCGGCCCAATGGCGGTGCGGTATTCACCGTTCGCTGGCCTGAGGCGGAAGGAGGCGATCACTCATGAAAAAACGCTGGATCGCCATTGCGCTGCTGACCGTGCTGCTGATGGGGATCGGTGGCGCTATCGGGAAAGTCGGCGTCCGACAGGAGAGCGACGGCAGCGCCTATGCGTTGTATTTTGTGGAGCGGGATCTGCGTTCCGCCGATGGCGGAGACGCCCTCCGGTCCGAGGAACGGACATTAGAGGAC
>DXUR01000182.1:0-3276 GCA_019417795.1 Clostridiales bacterium
CCCAGCCCGCCGATCTGTTATGCAACCGCGATTTTCCCGCCGCCCTCTTTTTCGATCTTTTCGCTGCCGTAGTAGTCCCTGATTTCGTCCAATGTCAGAGACTTCTTGCTCCGCTTCTTGTATCCGTCGCGGTGGAAATACCACGCGGATTTGTTGCTGCTCCACCGGAAAGACAGGGCTTTCAGCTCTTCCTTGTGCGGCCTGGTGTCGCCAGTGACCCACACCCAGGAGCCGCAAACCTCGATCTCGATGCCCTCCATGTGAATCAGCTTTTCGATGATGTCCATGAACTCCGTGGCCGTCTCGGTCGTGGCCGTCCGTGCCGTGTAAAACTCGCCCTCTGCGTTTTTGTGGGTATCCTTCAGCCGGGAGAACAGCACCTCATACTCAGCGTTGATCTCCTGCATATCCGAAGTTTTGCCGCCCCGGTCAGGATGATTTTGAAAAGCCAGCTTCTTGTATTGCTTTTTCAGGTCTTCCAGCGTCTCAGGATTATTGAACCACTTCATATTTGTCAGCCTCCGTTATTTTCGTTTGATTTCCAGGTATCTGCTATAATTACAGAATAAAACCTGTATTTGCTAACCTAATCGGGAAATTATTTTCCCCATCCAGGCTCTCCGGGCCAGACCTCACCACGCACAGCACTAAACGGTACAAAGACATTGCGGATGGTTAACTCAGGATAATTCACGGACTCCGGGATCACAACTCGACCATCAGGCAAAATCGTTTCCCGGCGACTTCCGCCCAAGTGCTTTATAGCAGCCTCCACAGTGTCATACAGAGCGGAGACAATCAAGCTATTGTGATAAATTACAACGCTTGTTTCCCGTCCGCCAGCGTCCCGCAGCACTCTTACACCCTTACCGATATCATACTCGATGATATGGAAATTTCCGTCAGCCTCCAAAGAAATATAAAACTTTGTCACGGTTAGAACCTCCATTCGTTTTCTGATATAATTACAGACAGAAACGGCGATTTGCTAACCGCCCAGAAAATTTTATACCACCAGCATCTGCTCTGCGTATTCGTTGATCTTCTCCTCGCTCATCCATTCCGGCGCGGTGAATACCTCGCACAAGCGGCGGTAAATCATCCGCATCAGCTTGATCTGCTCGCGCTCGTTGCCTGCCCAGAGATGGCCCGCAAAGCGCCCGCCGTTCCCCAGATAATACAGGCAATCCGCTTCCAGCCGTCCCAGCATCTGATACAGGAACTCCGGCGAACTCTGGTTGATTTCCTGAATATCCATTTGCTTTCCTCCGTTCCAAAATAAACATTGCGTCGATTTCCATTATTTGATATAATTACAGAAGGAATTATGGACTTGCTAACCGTTCCAAAAAAATATTTTTAGGTGATTATATGTGGGTATTTGTCATTCTTGCGGTGATCGTCGCCGGATACCAGGCCATCCAGCACTATAATGCCGCATCCCGTTATGAACACGTCCCGTTTTTCCCGTTCATGTTGAAACATCATCCACTTGTTACCATCGGCGCAGTGATTGCGTTCGGCTTCCTGGTTGTTATGGCCTTTAACTGAAGACAAAAAGACGGCGGGAATTTTCCCGCCGTTCTCTTTTTCCGTTATCTCTGTTTATCCAGTAGCGCCCGGTATTTCTCCGGCATTCTGTTATAGCCTCTGACCTTGTGGCCGCTGCTCCACTCATTGATTGCCACCTCGCGGATAACATAGGTTTTCAGCTGGAGTAGTCCAGGGAAGTTTATTTGCCATGTTCAGCGCCTCCGTAAAGTTTTTTTGTGTCCCTCTGTTATAATTACAGACACCGCGCCCGATCTGCTAACCGTTCCAAAAAATTTTCTTGCACGGCCCGGAAAACAGAAAAGCGGGCGGGAGCCGTAGCCCTCGCCCGCCGTCCTGCTGTTAGATGAAATACATCTCGCCGTTGATTTCCAGGGCGATGGCCTCTTGTCCCATCTCCCGCTTCAGCTCCTCGCACAGCTCCACCACGCGCCCGACGTGCTCCTGGAGCGCCGCATCCGCAGCGTAGGCGAAAACCACCGTTGTAGCCTCTGCCACCAGGCCAGCCGCCGGAGACATCCAGTAGCCCAGCGCCGGGGTGGAAGTCGCGCCGCCGAAAAGCTCGGAGAGGAGCGCCGCCGTTTTCTTGACCTGTTCCGTATTGTCCGCCGCCTGGTCAATGCCGTTTGTGGCGGGCACGTAAACCGTGATCTTGCTGGAGAGCTTCAAGCAATTTTTCAGAACCGCGTTATTGATAGTCATTTTTGTGTTCCCCTTTACGTTTTTTTGTTGGGGGCCGGCGTTCCGTTTTGCCGGCCCCACTATTATTTACAGACTGATTTTCTTTGTTGCTAACCCTTCGGAAAATTTTTTCAGGCAACCCGCAGGCTTTCCAGCGCCGCCCGCATTTTCACAATGCGCTTGTGTACGGCTACGTTAGAGATGCCCACGGCTTTTCCGATCTCGCGCTCTGTCTTGTGCGCGGCTACCATTTCGAGAATCTGCCGCCCGATCTCATCCAGCCCAGCGCGGAAGCTGTCAAGGTCGGCCCGGATGATGGCGCTTGTTTCGGTGTTCACCGTAGCATCGCCGCAGCAAGTTTCAAGGAAGCTCGCCGCGTTGCCCTCGCCGTCTTCAATCTGCCAGTCATACGCGGCCCCGTGTTTGCTGTCGGCGTAGTATACCGCCGCAATGGAAGCCCGCGCCGCATTGTAAACGACGGACACCAGGCGCATCGGGCGCTTGCCCTGAGCGGCGCGGCGTTCATTGGTCGCGGCCAGCTTGTCAAGGTCGGCCAGCTTGTCAAGAACCCGAATACAAGTTTCAGATACAAACTCATCAAAATCATGGGCACGGAAGCAACCGAACGCGGGCACTTCAGAGAACTGCAGGTAATGGTCTTCGGTGGAATAGCCGATCTCATTCTTTGCGGCCTTGCGGATGCAAGCGGTCATCATTCGCACCTTGTCAGCGTCGGCCATGTTCGCCCACTCGCCAGCGATGGCGGCGGCGTTGGTCTCAGCGTTTGCGCCCTCAGCTTCAGCCCAGGCGATCTTCAGACATTCGCCCATCAGGACTTCAGACACCCTGCATCCCATCTCAGCCGCCGCCGCTTTGCGGATGGCCCATGCCCGTGTCATGGTCTCGCTCATGTTGTAAGTTTTTTTCATTGTTCATTCTCCTTTACGTTGATTTACTTTGTTGCTATCGGGAAGCGGTGGAGCCTGCCGCCCGGAGAGGATACCCCCGGCCAACGGCCCCAGCGCCCGCCCTCTTTAACTGTCT
>DXUR01000182.1:3376-5997 GCA_019417795.1 Clostridiales bacterium
CCCGGAGAGGATACCCCCGGCCAACGGCCCCAGCGCCCGCCCTCTTTAACTGTCTATATCTTATCATAAAAGATCCCATCCGTCAATCATTTACTTTGTTGCTATATCCAAAAAGTTAGAAAAACAGCCTATTTTACACCAAAACAGGCATATTTACAGCGTAAAAAGCACAGAATACAAGGCATTATTTTCGTCATTATGCTGCATTTCTTATTGATTCTTTGTGCATTTTGCCGATTAGCAAGCCGGTTGGCCTGAGATCGCCGCCCATGCCCAGCACCAGCCCCAGCGCCCGCACAGACTGCCCCAGCACGGCCAGCAGGGGAGACGGCCAGCAGACACGGCACGAGAGCGGCCAGCCCTGCCCCATGCCGCAGGAGAGCACGACACGCCCAGCGCCACGGCCAGACGGACACGCCGCCCCTATGCCGTCAACCTGCCCGCCCAGATCAAACAGACAGAGCCAGCAGGAGAACGCGAGGACATCCAGAGGAGAAGAGAGGGAGAGAGCGAAAGGAGACAGGGCGAAAAAAATGAGGACTTGCGCCCGCTTACCTGCCGAATTGTCGCCCAAGTCATAAAGGCATCGAACCCCGCCCGAAGCCAGCCCGACAGGGGCCAGCGCCGCAGACCAGCAGGCACCCCGCCCGCCACCGTGCCCAACTCCAGCCCCGTCTCATTTTCTGCCCGCTTTCAATTCTGCTTTTGGAGAGTTTGCAGAACCCCGGCCCGTTTTCGCCCGTCAGCAGACGAACAACGGCACCCCGCCCGCCTGCCTGGACGCCACCGGCACCGGGGGAGCCTTCACATTTTCGCGCCCGCCCCGTTTCTCACGAAACGACTCAGTACCTCTACTCTATCACGTACGCCCCATATCCCCATTTTTCACTCGGGAACAATCTCGACGATTCCCCAACAGTAAATGAATTAAACCCATACCTCCAAAATCACATTTTTAGCCTTACAGCCTCGGTTTTTCTGTCAACCCTCTATAATTCACCCCGTTTACAGTCGTATTCTTCTCCGATAGCAACAAAGAAAACTAATATTCTGATTGACTTTAGACCCCAGATATGGTAGAATATATTAAGGTAAGAGACAATAACTGACGGTCTTTTGCGACAAAGAAAATGAGGTGGACTATGGACACGCAACTTACCCTCTTTGATCAGCCTACGGCTCCTCAGATCAATACCGTACCGCCGACCAGCTGTAAAATCATTCAGTTCCCCGGTACCTCTGCTGCCGAGCCTCCCAAGAAGGTCAACTACCGCAAGGGAGAAGAGCAGACGGTTTTCCCGATCAAGTCTCGTGAGCAGCTTGACGCTATGGCCTCCTGGCTACGGGCCAATGCTGATCCCAAGTACCTGCTGGCATTCATCTTGGGTATCAACCTCGGACTCAGAGCCAACGAGCTTCTGGAACTGAAGTGTTCTGATATTTTCTTCCCTGACGGCAAGATCCGCTACATTGTCGGAGACTACACCGATACCACCGACAAAATCTCAGTCTTTCAGGAGAAGGTAGACAAGCGACGTGGACTCTATCTGAATGAATCCTGTGTCCACGCTATTCAGTGGTACTATGGTAACGATGCCAGCCACTACTCTGATGAGTACATCTTCGCTTCCCGTGAAGGTGGTCACATTGAAGTGGACACCCTGCGCAAGAAGTTGAAGGATGCGGCTAAGGCTTGCGGGATCAAGCAGAACATCGGTACCCATACCCTGCGGAAGACTTTCGGATACTTCCACTACCAGAGCAACCACGACATTGTGTTCCTCCAGCGTCTTTTCGGTCATTCCAGTGCTCTCATCACCATGCGCTATATCGGAATCGCAGACGAGGAAGAGAAGAAAGCCTACCACGATGTTTCAATCGACCTGTTAGGGGACATTTGATTTTCTCTGGTGTCCACGCTGCCAGTCGGCAGAAGACTCAAGATACTGGGGGATGGGTAGATGACTAAATCGAAAGTGTCTACCCCGCACCTACCTTTTGGGTTAGGCCGCTACCAACTCTCCGTATATCCGCGAGCGAAGCGAGCGGCCTAACTGCAAAAACTTCCCCTTTGAAAATTGGCTATTTTTGCAACTTTTTAGACTACTTTGAGCGTAGCGATATTACCCCTTCCCCTTCTAAGGGACGATTTTCAAATACCCCGTTTGTTGACGAGCGTTTGAGCATCGAAATTTAGAATTTATCACCTCAAAAGTGATAATTCGATTTTGGGGTTCTGAACTTTTGAACATTTTTGGAGGTTTTACTATGTTCCTGAAGAAGCACTCCCAGCCGGAGTGGACGCCGGCTGACCGGCAAAGAGAACGGCTGCTGTTGGACTACTTTGCCGCCGAAACAAATCTGGAAGAGAAAGCTAAAGTAGCGATTGTGCGCAAGGGCGTCATTGACCTTTACCCGGACGGCCCCGACAAAGATCGTGCCATCAAGGACTTTGAGGCGGCGCAACACTCTCTGCTCTGTGCGATCGGTACGGTGGATGGGCTGCGAAATGACATGAGGTCTTACATTGCGGCGCACGAGAAGGACTTCGAGGCTACGGCTCGATGGGCAGTCCCGAGTGTCAACATTTCCAGCCATACCATCATCGAAAAGGTCTACCG
>DXUR01000183.1 GCA_019417795.1 Clostridiales bacterium
GCCGCGCCGGAGGAGGTCGGCAGCGTTCTGACGGTGGGTGATGAGATTGCCACCGTCAGCGGATTGGAGCACGCGGCCTACGGCGAAATTCTGCAATTTTCCTCCGGTGTGAAGGGCATGGTGCAGGATCTGCGGCCCGACCGGGTGGGCTGCATCCTCTTTGGCGGCAGCGAGGCCATTGAATCCGGCAGCATCGTCCGCCGCACAGGTAAGACCGCCGGTATCCCGGTAGGGGACGGCTTTCTGGGCCGGGTGGTGGACGCGCTGGGTATGCCCATTGACGGGCAGGGCGACATTCCGTCGGAGGGCTATCTGCCCATTGAGTCCCCGGCCCCCGGCATCATTGACCGCCAGCCGGTAAACGCTCCTATGGAGACGGGCCTGCTCGCCATCGATTCCATGTTCCCCATCGGACGGGGACAGCGGGAGCTGATCATCGGCGACCGGCAGACCGGCAAGACCGCCATCGCCCTGGACACCGTTCTGAACCAGAAAGGGAAGGGTGTGGTGTGCATCTATGTCGCCATCGGGCAGAAATCCAGCTCCGTTGCCCAACTGGTAGAGAATCTGAAGCACAAGGGCGCTATGGACTATACCATCGTGGTGAACGCGCCCGCCAGCGCGTCGGCGTCCTTGCAGTACATTGCTCCCTATGCCGGAACAGCACTGGGCGAGTACTTCATGCGGAAGGGCCGGGACGTTCTGATCGTCTATGACGATCTCTCCAAGCACGCCGTGGCCTACCGGACTCTGAGCCTGCTGCTGGAGCGGTCTCCCGGACGGGAGGCCTACCCCGGCGATGTGTTCTATCTGCACTCCCGTCTGCTGGAGCGGTCCGCCCACCTCTCGGAGGAATTGGGCGGCGGCAGCATGACGGCGCTGCCCATCGTGGAGACCCAGGCCGGCGACGTGTCCGCCTACATCCCCACCAACATCATTTCCATCACTGACGGCCAGATCTTTCTGGAGAGCAGTCTGTTCTTCTCCGGCCAGCGGCCCGCGGTCAACGTGGGCTTGTCGGTGTCCCGTGTGGGCGGCGACGCTCAGACGAAGGCCATGAAAAAGGCGGCTGGCGCCCTGCGTCTGGATCTGGCCCAGTACCGGGAAATGGAGGTCTTTACCCAGTTTTCCAGCGATCTGGACGAGACCACCAAGCGGCAGCTGATTTACGGGCAAGGCCTGATGCGCCTGCTGCGCCAGCCCCAGAACCACCCCTACCAGCAGCACCAGCAGGTGATTTTGCTGGTGGCGGCGCTGGATCATGTGATGCAGACGGTGCCCCTTGTGCGGATGGATGATTTTCGCACCGGGCTCCTGACCTATATCGAGACCCAGGACCAGGCCCTGTGCCGCCGGATCGATGAGAGCGGTCAGTTAAGTGATGAGGACCGGGAGACGATCCTGAAGCTGTCCAGAGAATTTCTGACGCGGTTCCAGACGGAAGCCGCGGAAAAGAGCGGTGAGTGAGATGGCCAATACCCGTGAGATCAAAAACCGGATCGAAAGCGTACAGCAGACCCGGAAGATCACCAACGCCATGTACCTCATCGCCTCCACCAAGCTGCGGAAGGCACGGAACGATCTGGCCAACACCCGGCCGTATTTTGACGCGCTGCGGGGCGAGATCAAGCGGGTCTTTCGCACGGCAGGGGATGTGGACAGTCCCTATTTCTATCCACCGGACAATAACACACCGCTGGAGGGCACCTATGGGTGTCTGGTCATCACGGCGGACAAGGGCCTTGCAGGAGCCTACAACCAGAACGTCATCAAGGAGGCTGAAAAGCTCCTTGCCCAGCACCCGGACACCAAGCTGTATGTAGTGGGGGAGTATGGCCGCCGGTACTTTGACCAGCACAAGATCCCCATTGAGCACAGCTTTCTCTACACCGCCCAGAATCCCACGCTGGACCGGGCGCGGGAGATCAGCGCTCTGCTGTTAGACGGTTTCTTGGCGGGAACGCTGAAGGAGATCTTCGTGGTCTACACCGATATGGAGAGCAGTCTGCTCTCCGAGGCCAAGTCCACCCGGCTGCTGCCTTTCCACCGGACGCAGTTTGCGCCGCCTGCCAAGGAAAAGGCCGTGCAGGAGCCCTTTGAATTCTATCCGTCCGTGGGGGCGGTGCTGAACAGCATGATCCCCAGCTATGTCTCCGGCTTCCTGTACAGCGCCCTGCTGGATAGCTTCTGCAGTGAACAGAACGCCCGCATGACCGCTATGGACGCCGCCAACCAGAACGCGGAGGAGCTGTTGAGCGCTCTGCGGCTGCAATACAACCGCGTGCGGCAGGCGGCCATCACTCAGGAGATCACAGAAATTTCCGCCGGCGCGGCAGCACAGCGGAGAACCTTTGGAAGCGAGGGATAACAATGAAAATCGGAACGATCACGCAGGTATCCGGCCCTGTGGTAGATGTGGAGTTTGAAGCCGGACATCTGCCTAAGATCAAGGAAGCGCTGTCCGTGGAGCTGAACGGCCAGACCCGCGTGATGGAGGTAGCCCAGCACATGAGCGAGCGGATCGTCCGCTGCATCATGCTGGCGGGCAGCGAGGGTCTGGCCCGGAGCATGAAGGTAACCGCTCCCGGCAAGACCATTGAGGTCCCGGTAGGAGAGCAGACGCTGGGCCGGATGTTCAACGTGCTGGGCCAGCCCATCGACGGCGGAGAGCCGCTCCCGGCGGAAACGCCCCGCAAGAGCATTTACCGGGATCCGCCCTCTTTTGAGGATCAAAGCCCCGCCGTGGAGATTCTAGAGACCGGTATCAAGGTCATCGACCTGCTGGAGCCGTATCCCAAGGGCGGCAAGATCGGCCTGTTCGGCGGCGCCGGTGTGGGTAAGACCGTGCTGATCCAGGAGCTGATTCACAACGTAGCCATGGAGCACAACGGCTATTCCATCTTCACCGGCGTAGGTGAGCGGAGCCGGGAGGGCAATGACCTCTGGCGGGAAATGCGGGAGAGCGGCGTGGCAGATAAGACGGCGCTGGTCTTCGGCCAGATGAACGAATCTCCCGGCGTCCGTATGCGGGTGGCGCTGTCCGGCCTGACCATGGCCGAGCACTTCCGAGACGTGGAGCACAAGGACGTGCTGCTGTTCATCGACAACATTTTCCGGTTTGTGCAGGCAGGCAGCGAGGTTTCCACCCTGCGGGGCCGGATGCCCTCCGCCGTGGGCTATCAGCCTACGCTGGCCAACGAGATGGGCCAGTTGCAGGAGCGCATCACCTCCACCAAGGACGGCTCCGTCACCTCGGTACAGGCGGTCTATGTGCCCGCCGACGATTTGACTGACCCCGCCACCGCCACCACCTTTGCCCATCTGGACGCCACCACGGTGCTGAGCCGGAAGATCTCTGAGCAGGGCATTTACCCCGCCGTGGACCCGCTGGAATCCTCCTCCCGGATTTTGGAGGCGGACATTGTGGGCGCGGAGCATTACCGCATCGCCCGGAGGGTGCAGGAGACGCTGCAAAAATATCAGGAATTGCAGGACATCATCGCCATTCTCGGCATGGACGAGCTGAGCGACGAGGACCGGCAGACCGTGAACCGCGCCCGCCGCATCCAGCGCTTTCTGGCGCAGCCCACCCATGTAGCTGAAAAATTCACCGGTATCCCCGGCGTGTATGTCCCTCTAAAGGAGACCCTGCGGGGCTTTGCCGCCATCGTGGACGGTGAAATGGACCAGTATCCGGAAGCGGCCTTCTACAATGTGGGTACGCTGGATGATGTGGTCGCCAAGGCGAAAAAGATCGAGGAAGGTGAGGTCTGATGAGCGCGTTTCACGCACAGATCCTGGCCTCGGACACTCTGTTCTTTGACGGTGACTGCGAATTCATGGTGGTGCCCTGTACGGACGGCGCAATGGGGATCCTCTCCCACCACAGCAATATGATCGCGGCTGTGGTGCCGGGGGAGCTGCGGTTTCAGCCGGTGGGCGGCCCGCTGCGGACAGCGGCCGTTTCCGCCGGACTGGTGAAGGTCGAAGCAGGGGAGGTCATGCTTCTGGTGTCCACGGCGGAGCGGCCGGAGGACATTGACGTCAACCGGGCAAGACGGGCGGAGGACGCTGCGAAGGAGGCCCTTCTGCAAAAGAAAAGTATGCAGGAGCACCGGAACGCGGAGGCCCAGCTGGCCCGGGCCATCAGCCGTCTGCGGACCAAAGAACACTGGAACAGCAGACGCTGAGCCATGAGAACACTTGAAGAGGAGTCTTGATTGTGAACCTCCGGAATCATCACGGCCAGATGTCGGAATCCCTGCTGACCGCCTCATTTATCATTCTCTCCGGCGGCTTGCAGGACGCCTATACCTATCTCTGCCGGGGCAAGGTGTTTGCCAATGCCCAGACGGGCAACATCGTACTGTGCAGCGCCTATCTGTTTGACGGCCAGTGGCGGCACAGCGCCCGGTATCTCGTCCCGGTGCTGTCGTTTCTGCTGGGGATCTTCGCGGCGGAGTGCATCCACCGCCATTTCAAGTACACGGAGAAGGTGCACTGGCGGCAGATGATCATTTTAGCGGAGATCGCTTTGCTGTTTGCGGTGGGCTTTCTGCCGCAGGAGGCCAACACCTTCGCCAACGCCGTTGTGTCCTTTGTCTGTGCCATGCAGGTGCAGACCTTCCGCAAGGTCCGGGGCCACGCTTACGCCAGTACCATGTGCATCGGCAATATGCGCAGCGGCACGGAGGCCCTGTGCGTCTATTTTCACACCCATGACCGGGAGGTGCTCTGCAAGGCGCTGACCTATTTCGGCGTCATCGGCCTGTTTGCCATGGGCGCGGGACTGGGGGCGCTGTTGTCGGCGCACATGGCCGAACGGGGCATCTGGGTCTCCTGTGCACTGCTGGCCGTCAGCTTTTTCATCATGTTCATCCGGGAAGAAGAAAAGGCGTGAGCGATAGATAGGGCCTGGATCTCAGTATACCGTCTCATTCTCCATAAAGCTTCCTGCATGAACAGCGCACCGCGAACCTGCACAAATGCCAGTGCATGAAGGGTTCGTGCATCCTTTCCGGTTGCCCCGCAGGGGCGAGGAACTGGCACATTTCTTATTTTTCTATGCTTTTGCATAGCAAAAAGCCCGTCTATCTGGGTTTTTCCGGTAAACAAAACTGCTCCGACACTTGTGTGCCGGAGCAGTTTTTTCCACGTTGTCAAAATGGCCGTACCAAATTCTGCATTGCCTGTTTTCACGGCAAAAAACCGCCCGGGTCAAGCCCAAGGCGGTCTTTCGCGCGATTCGGAACGTTTCCTCCGCAAAACAGCTCCCAGAGGGCATTTGCCGGCTGCGGAGTATTTCTCGACAGAGGGAATCTTTCAGCTTGCAAGGAAGGTTTCCGCGATGGTGGGCAGCCGGGCGCCGAAGCCCTCAGCCGCTTCCGCCGGATACCGCCACGAAACAGCATAGGAATCCGCGCCGCCCGCAGCCACAAAGAAAGAAAGGTATTCGCCCTTTTCATTTGTGCCCGTCAGCGGGTCACCGGGGCTACCGCCCATCAGATCCTCAAACTCATAGCCGCTGGACTGAGCAAAGGCATCCCGCGCCTCCGTGACCGTCATATCCCCATAGCGGGATACAGACAGCGCCACATCGCTGTTGAAGGCGCTGACCCAGGTATCCGTCGGAACGTCGCTCTCCGCGGACTGCTCCGGGCCGTCCCAGTCCTCATCGGGAATATAGAGGGAGTACCCATCCCCGACATACAGGGTGGCAGGCAGAGCTTCTTCCTCGCCCTCAACGAAAAAGGTCAAGTCGACCTGTTCCGCACGGGCAGGCGTCTCCGGCTCCGGACTCACAGGCGGTTCATTGGGTTCCTGCTGCGTGGGAGACGGGTCGGAAGGGGGGACCGGCGTTTCGGGTTCCTGTCCGCAGCCGGTCAGCAGGAAAAGGGACAATAAAACGATCCAAAGCTTTTTCATTATTTCGGCATGGATACATATCTAAATATTGGGTCGATTGAAAACTTCAGGGAGTACTATACAACCTA
>DXUR01000184.1 GCA_019417795.1 Clostridiales bacterium
TTATCACGCGCCGCCTTTTCCGGCGCAGGGACGACAGGTAGCTGTCCACATCAAAATAGTTCTTCTTGTCGGCGTCGGAAAGGTATTTATAGCGGGGGTGACGGGTAATGTCGTATTTCTCACTGAAAAACGGCCTGACACCGCGCACCTGCAAAATACACTTGCCTCCGTCCATCGTTGCGATTTCGTCCTGTGACATCAACTCCTTTCCTAACTTCTGATAATTCAATCCGTGAGAGGTCTGTGCGCCCCGGTTTTCGCTCTGGTTGTAGCTGTCGATGGTTTCTTTGCCCAGCACGTCAGAGATTTCCTTGGCGTTCTTGCCCCGCCCACTAAGAAAAAGCGTGCAGTCGCAGTTATCGGAAATGATTTCCGCAGCGTCCTTGTAGATGGCCTTTAACTGTGACTGGCTTTGCAAAATAATAGAAGCCGAGATTTCACGGCTTCGGATGGTGGCGATCAGCTTGTCAAAGTTGGGTATCTGGCCGATGTTCGCAAACTCGTCCAGTATCATGCGGACGTGAACCGGCAGCCGCCCGCCGTATTTATCATCGGCCCGGTCACAAAGCAGGTTGATAAGCTGGCTCTGTACCATTGCCAGAATGAAATTAAAGGTGGTGTCCGTGTCCGACATAATCAGGAACAGCGCCGTTTTCTCGTCCCCGATGGTGTCAAGTTCCAGTTCGTCGTCCTCCATCAGCTCCCGCACCTCGCGGATGTCAAAAGGGGCCATTCTCGCGCCTGCGCTGATAAGGATAGAGGAACGTGTCTTGCCCGCCGAAAGCAGGAATTTTTTATACTGGCGGACGGCAAAGTGGTCTGGATCGCGTTCCTCCAATCGCTCAAACATCAAATCCACCGGCGACTGAAATTCCGGGTCGTCCTCGCGGGCTTCGCTGGCATTTATCATTTCAAGCAGCGTCGTGAAGTTCATTTCTTCCTCCGGCGCTTCCTGCCAGATATAGCCGATCAGGGCCGTGTAGAACAGCCGTTCCGATTTCACCCAAAAATCTTCCGCACTTTTTTCGCCCTCGCCTTTAGTGTTGCAAATCAGGGTATTTACCAGCTTCAACACGTCTTTTTCCGAGTGCAGATACCGAAACGGGTTGTATTTCATGCTCTTGGAAAAATTGATGGTGTTCAGCACTTTCACGCGGTAGCTGCTGCGGATAAGGAGCTGGCCCACTTCACCGATCAAGCTGCCCTTGGGATCGGTTATCACAAATGAGGTCGGATAGTCCTTGGACACACATTGCATCAGGTTTGGTTTTACAAAGAACCGGG
Organism: Clostridiales bacterium; assembly: GCA_019417795.1. The sequence goes on from DXUR01000184.1 coordinate 1,285, forward strand.
TCTTGCCGGAGCCGGAACCGCCGATCACCAGAACATTTTTATTTCTTGCGGTTTTGGGGTCTTTCGGCCTGTTGTTCATCGTCAGCCGTTCCGTCTGTGTCAGCAGAATGTTGTTGTCAAAATTGGGGTCGATATAGGGGGCTATATCCTTGGGGCCGCCCCATCGGGCGCTGCCATATTCCACGCCTTTGCGGTATTTCTTGGCGTTCTTGCCTTTGCAGTACACCATAAGCCGCAGCGCCGCAGCACCAGCGACGCCGATCAGCAGGTCAGTGGGGTGGAAGCTGGGGGCGGCACTTTCAAAGGCCGCCGCGCAGCCATCCGCAAAGTGCAGGAGCTTTTGGGAAAGGTCGATGCCCTCCGCCAGCCGGTACGCCTGCCCCAGCTTGCCGAACAGATAGACAAACAGCAGATAGGGCAGATTGGCGATTATCAGTTTTTTCATTTCCGGCTTCATCGTGACAGCCCCCTTTCTTTGAATTTTTCCTTGGCCCGGTCAGCGTTGCGGGCTGCTGCCTTTTCCTTGCTTGCGGCAATGTCCTTGCGGATCGAGGGCCGTTCCTCCCGCTGCAACTTCTTGGCCGTGAACTCCTTGAACGCCTGTTCCATGTTGTCGGCGTCCTTGGCCTTGAAAATCACGATGTAGTGCGGGGGCTGGGTAGTGGCGTCTTTCCGCAGCGTGAAGTCCACGCCGTATTTCTTGGCGCAGGGCTTAAACAGTCCAATGTTGGCGTCGGTGATCTCGATATTGGACAGGGCCGCCCCGTGCTTTTTGAGCTGCTTTAGGCTCTGCTGGCCGTGGTGCAGCTTGGTCTTGCCCTTGTTTTGGGTTTCCAGAAACTTGCGGGCCGCCGCTTGCAGCACTTGGATTGTCAGCTTGGCCGATTTGATGGAAAAGGCTATTGTCTTTTGGGTTACTTCCTCCTGCAATCGCTATCCCTCCTTTCGCAGAAGTGCGGCGGGACGGTTAAGGTGGCACCGTCAGCCGCCGCAGGAAACAGAAAAGGGACAGCCGCTTGCTCCGGTTGTCCCCGATTAAATCCTCACCCGCAGGCCGGAAAGATCGTCGGCACGGATGCCAACCAGATACCAGTTGGCCCCGTACTCAATGCGGGTGGGCTTCCACCTGCCGCCCACCATCACATCAAAGGTTTCCCCACAGTGCAGGCCGCCGTAGTAGTCCGCCAGATCAAAGCGAATGTCGTAACGGTCGCTGCGCTCGTCGAAAATCAATGCACCCTGTTTCATAGGGCCGTCCTCCTTTCAGATTTTGCCGGTGTTCATGTCATGGGCCACCAGCGCGGCATAGTAACCGTTGATCGTGCTGGGCGCATTGAACAGCATAGCCAGCAGGTATTTCTTGATGTTGCGGATTTCCGAAGTGTTCTTGCTCAAACAGTCAAAGACAAACTCGATGTGAGAGCTGTCCAGCTTCATAAACTTGGATTTCACCAGCTCTGCCGGATAATCGTCCCCGGCAATACGGATGGTCTTGCGGGCGCTGCATACGGTTTCCACCAGCAAGTCCACAATCTCGTCCAGCGTTTCCCGGTCAATGCCCTTGACGTGCTGGCAAAGGTGTTCGTACTCAATGTTGTCCATGATGATTTGACGATAAATCTCTATGGCGCTCTGTGATTTCGCTTCCGTTCCTTTCCGTTCCGGCGGCTGTGCCGCCTCGTCCTCCAAAGGAGAGGGTCGGGAAAGGATAGGAATGGGATCGGTAATTGATACATCAGTAATTGATTTTTCTTTACTTGATATATCTTTATTTAATTGCGTTGGTTTTCCCAACGTAGGCTTTTCCTGCGTTGGATTATCCAACATTGGATTTTCCAACGTAGGTGAATCCGGCACAGGCTGGGGCTGTTCATAGATCACATAGTCCGCGCCGCGCAAGCGCCCTTGGCTGTCGCGCTCACGGGATCGGACGATGTACCCGGCCTGTTCCAGCTCCCGGATTGCGGCCCGGATCGCGTCGATCTGCTCCCGGTTGATAAGGGACAAACCTTTGAGCGTATAGTCCCAATCTTCCGGCAGGGAGAGCATTTGCGATAACAGGCCCTTGGCTTTCAGGGATAAGTCCTTGTTCCGCAGGTGGTGATTGGACATCACCGTGTAGCCCTTGTTACGCTCTACACGAAATACTGCCATATTCTCAACTCCTTTCACTCGAAATGTCACCGCGTCGTAGGCGGTCAGCTTGCCCGGCTGGTAGGGACATTCCGCATAGACGCAGAATTGATATTTCCAGTGCGGGCGATAAAAGCGGCAGGTGCCGCAGTCCTCCGGCGTGACCGCCTCGCCGCTGTCGTAGTGGTCAAAACCGGGCTTGCCCTGCATGAGCTGTTCAAAGGCCCGATCGCTGCCGGAAGTGAAGTACATAGGCCGTCGCCTCCTTTCTGCTTTTGGGCAAAAAGAAAAGCCGCAGACTTTTTTCAAAATCTGCGGCTTGGCCGGGGAACAGAAAAGGGCGCTGTCATGCTTGACAACACCCTGTTTCTGTCTGATTATTCAGTTGTTTTGACCTGCCCCGTTTTCCGCTGCCCTAAAAAACATTGATTTTACTGGGTTTTTTCATGTTTTCTTATGGCACCACGGTTAACCGTGTCCCTTGCAGATCATGCTTATACGTTGAAGCGGAAGTAGATCATGTCGCCGTCCTTGACCACATAGTCCTTGCCCTCGGACCGCAGCAGGCCCTTCTCCTTGGCGGCGGCCACGCTGCCGCCGCAGGCCATCATCTCGTCGAAGTTGATGGTCTCCGCCCGGATGAAGCCCCGCTCGATATCGGAGTGGATCTTGCCCGCCGCCTGCGGGGCCTTGGTACCCTTGCGGATGGTCCACGCCCGGCACTCGTCCTTGCCGTAGGTCAGGAAGGAGATCAGGCCCAGCAGATCATAGCTGCACTGGATCAGGCGATCCAGACCGGACTTTTCGATGCCCAGATCCTCCAGGAACATGGCCCGCTCCTCCGGATCGTCCAGCTCGGCGATGTCCTGCTCCAGCTTGGCGCAGATGGGCAGCACCTGTGCGCCCTCCTTCTGTGCCAGATCACGCACCAGCCGGAAGTAGCGATCGTTCTCGTGGTCGGCAAAGCCCGCCTCGTCCATGTTGGCGGCGTAGATGATGGGCTTCAGGCTCAGCAGGTCGCAGGTCTCCACCAGCGCCCGGTCGTCGTCGCCGCAGGAGAAGGTGCGGGCGGACTTCCCGGCGTCCAGATGCTCCGCCAGTGCCTTGAACACCTCCGCCTCGTGGAGGAACTTCTTGTCGCCCTTGGCGGCCTTGACGGCCTTCTCCACCCGCCGGTTCACCATCTCCAGATCCGCCAGGATCAGCTCCATGTCGATGGTCTCGATGTCCCCCAGCGGGTCCACCGGTACGTTGGTACCGGCATCGGCTACCACGTGCATGATGTTTTCGTCGTCGAAGCAGCGCACCACATGGACGATGGCGTCGGTACGGCGGATATTCTCCAAAAACTTGTTGCCGAGGCCCGCTCCCTGACTGGCCCCCTTCACCAGACCCGCGATGTCCACAAATTCGATGACGGCGGGGGTCTTTTTATCGGGCTGGTACATCTCCGCCAGCTTGTCCAGCCGCTCATCCGGCACGGCCACCATGCCCACATTGGGCTCGATGGTGCAGAAGGGGTAGTTGGCGCTCTCGGCACCGGCGTTGGTGATGGCGTTGAACAGAGTGGACTTTCCCACGTTGGGCAGCCCCACGATACCTAATTTCATAATGCTTTCTATCTCCTTAAAAGTCTTGATTTTCAAGGGCTTCCGGAATCCGGCGCGCTTGGCTTACGCCATTTTCGCATGGACTTATATGCCAGGAAACCCTGCCTGATTCAAATTGCCGCACAGCCTGATCCAAGGATTCAGATGTGACATGGACGTATCTGTCTATTGTTGTTTTTATACTTGCATGACCCAGCAGCTTTTGCAGCACTTTGGGCTGTACGCCGCTTTCAATCGCTCTTGTGGCGTAGGTATGGCATAAAGCGTGCATACAGAATTTTTCAATTCCTGTTTCGTCGCAGAGAGAAAAGAGCCTACTGCAACAATATAATTATAACAGATAGGTTCTTTTCTCTCAAGCTGTTTTTACAAATTATCTTTTGCCGTCAGATCACCAGCTTTTGGCTGATGTACTCTTCAAACTCCCGGCGCTTGACCAGCTTCTTTGTGCCAACGAACAAGACGAGGGGGCAGTTGGGCGCTCTCAGCATACTGTCGATCTTGTTGATGCCGATGTTGCTGTATTCTGCCGCTTCTCTGGCGGTCAGCGTCATTTTGAGGTGGATGGGGACGGTGAGGATGTTGTCCATGGAAATGTCTCCTTTCGTGGTGCTTATGTAGACAAATAGAACTCGATTTCGCGGCTGCGAGGGAAATCGTATTGCTATGTGCCTTCTGCGGTGCGGGAATGCTTGCCATTCAAGGGCTTTTCGCCCCTGAATTGTCTACACCAGACCGCCGTTTGCGGGCGGGTTTTCTTGCTCCTGATCCCCCCTCTACTTAGCTAAGTGAATCAGAGGCCGGTTTTGTCCCAGATTTCTTGAAAAAGTTTCGGAGACGGAGAGACAAGCCCTGCGTTCTGCTTCAAAAAGTCATCTACTATACAACGGATATTTTTCTGCCGTTTTTTAAGTATCGGAGAAGAAAAAATGTCCCCGCTTTCGAAA
>DXUR01000185.1:0-520 GCA_019417795.1 Clostridiales bacterium
GTCCTGGGTGGTGTCCCTGATCCGTGCGGCGAGGGAAATGGTAGTGTGATGATAAGGTTTGGCAAGATTGCCAAACCTTACTTTTAGACGACTTTGCCAAAAAGTAATATCGGGTTCGGTGAATTCAGCGAACCCGATATTTTATGCTTTGCACGTGAAGAAATACTTTAGAATGCGAGGCATCGTTTTTTTGAGAACGGGTTTTGCAACATTGTCAAACCCGTTCTTCGGCGGCTGCCGCTTGTGGCAAGATTGTCTGCAGCGCTTTCGTGCAGTCTGCTGCGATCGGGTTTGGCAATATGGCCGAACCCGATTCTGCGCCCTCACCTTCTGGCAACATTGCCGAGAAGTTTCCGCCCACAGGCGGCATGGGTGACTGGGGATTTCTCCAGCAAGCGCATTTGTCATACAAACGCTATGCTTGCGCCAGCGAAAGCAAACCCGGTATGGGAGTTTTTCATTTTATGCCGACAGATAATTCATCAGAAATTGTAATAAGCCTGTGCGAAAGATCGTTTTG
>DXUR01000185.1:530-5957 GCA_019417795.1 Clostridiales bacterium
CGATCAATTACTGCACTTCTAACTTGCTCACATCCAAAATCCTGTAACGGCTGCGGCCAACGTGCTCCAAAATACCCTTGTCGCAGAAAGAACGAAGCGTCCGCAGCAGATGCCGTTGACTGGTTTCCAGCACGTCAGCACAAAGTCTGGTGTTGTAGCCGAAGTAACCATCTTTTTGCTCCCGCAGAATAAACTGAGCTAATCTGGTTGGCAGCTGTTCATAGTGAATAAAATTTTTCCTGATATGCTCTGCCAGATACGAGCAGGCGTAGTTGAGAAACTTTGTATCTTGGTGAAGCGCCTCCCCGTATAGATCCACGGAAAGACTCAGATACAGGCAGGGGGTCAGCGCTTCAATGGTGTTAATGGCGGGCTTATTCCAAAGAGCGGAAGTAAGTCCTAAAATGTTAGGACTCTGATACTGCAGCTCGCAGTGCAGTTTTCCGCTTTTAGAAACGCTGGAGGCTATGAGTGCCCCATCCGCCAACAGCTGGATCTCCGGATAGATCTCACCGCTGTGGCACAGGGTTTCTCCTGCCTCACAACGCAGCAGGACAGCGCATTTCTCCAGATCAAGCGAGAAAAGCTCTTGAAAATGGTGTTTTTCAATCAGTGCGCATTTCAGCGCAGGATCGTTCAACTGGATCATAGCAAACATTCCTTTAGAAGGTGCAAAAGTAATCGTTTTCTTCTTGTGCAGCCATATTTCTTAGTAATAGTAAAGATAACATAGGTTTATAAAAAAGTAAAGGGATGACAAAACATTATCTTTGGAGAAACAAAAAGAGGGACGTTTGTCCTTGAGGAAAAAACAAATTTTGGGAAGTCCTTTTGTTTGCACGGCCGCATCAAAAATTCCGGGGAAACCGCAAAAAAGTTCGGCGAAAAGAACGTGACATATGTCATTTATTTTTAGCCGTCAAAGAACTATGATAGCAAAAATTAATTTTAAGTTTAGTGTTGCAAAGCGGTAAAGTGTTAAAGCGTTTGAAAGCTCAAGCGCGAGGCTGAAATGCATTGATTCCGTTTAGAAGTGGAAATGCACAGAGGAAAGGTGGGTATCATCAATGTCAACACAGGTACAATTCAAGGATTACAGCATGGGTTTTAAGGACGATGACGGAAAGGTCTACAACCTGATCGACCATCTGAATATGCAGTTGGACGAAGGAAAGGCTTTGGGAATCGTAGGTGAATCCGGCTGCGGCAAAAGCATGACCAGCCTTTCTCTGATGCGGCTTCTGCCGGCTGCGGCCTCTGTACAGGGAGGAGAGATCCTGCTCAATGGAGAGGATCTGCTGAAAAAGTCTGAGCCGGAGATGGAAAAGATCCGGGGAAAGCAGATCGCAATGATCTTTCAGGAGCCAATGACAGCGCTGAATCCAGTCATGACGATCGGCAAGCAGATTGGCGAATGTCTGAAGCTGCACCATCCGGAAATGAAGGAAGATGAGATTCGGAAACAGGTCTGTGAGGCGCTGAATGATGTGGGCATTGCCAATCCAGAGACCCGGATCGATCAATATCCGCATGAATTTTCCGGCGGTATGCGCCAGCGGGTAATGATCGCCATGGCCATTATCAACCATCCCGCCATACTGATTGCCGACGAACCGACCACCGCATTGGATGTAACGATCCAGGCGCAGATCCTGGATATCATGCGCCGCCTGAAGGGATCCTCCGGCAGTCTGATGCTGATTACGCACAATCTGGGGATCGTGGCAGAGATCTGCGAGGAGGTGGTGGTGATGTATGCGGGCCGTGCCATTGAGCGTGGCACACTGAAAGCGATTTTCGACAACCCGCTGCATCCCTACACTCAGGGACTGATGGCCTCCGTACCTACTATGCGCAGTGAAAAGAAGCCGCTCTACACCATACCCGGCACTGTGCCTACTGTGTATGATTTTAAGGAGGGGTGTCGGTTTGCGGATCGCTGCCAACACTGCACGGAGGAGTGCCGCACCAAAATTCCACCGGTAAAGCGGGTGGGAGAAGACCATATCGTTCAATGCTGGATGAACTTTGAAGGGGAGGAACCGTACCATGAGTGAAAAAAAGGAAACCCCCATTTTGAAAGCGGAACATCTGACGAAGATGTTCCCTGTGAAAAAGCGAAAGCTGATTGAAAAACAGAAATACGTGCACGCCGCAGAGGATGTCAGTTTCGAAGTCTATCCCGGCGAGGTGCTGGGAATCGTGGGCGAATCCGGTTCCGGTAAGTCCACGTTGGCCCGAACGATCCTTGCGCTGACGCCCTCCACCTCCGGGCAGGTGTTTTATCAGGGAGAGGACATTACGGACTTCAAAGTATCTGCCGGCGAAAAGCGTCGCCTGCGCAGCGAAATACAGATGATCTTTCAGGATCCCTACGCCAGCCTGAACCCAAAAATCAAGATCGGCAATGCGATCGCCGAGCCAATGCTGCTTCACGGTCAGGCATCCAGTTATGCTGAGGCAAAGGAAAAGATCCAGCACCTGCTGGAAGTCGTGGGGCTGCAGCCTGCGGTGTTCGACCGATATCCCCATGAGTTCTCAGGCGGTCAGCGGCAGCGTATCGGCATCGTCCGGGCCTTGGCGGTGAATCCAAAGCTGATTTTTTGCGATGAGTCCGTTTCCGCACTGGATGTTTCCGTACAGGCGCAGATTTTGAACCTGTTTCAAAGTCTGAAGGAGCAGTTTCATCTGACTTATGTGTTCATTGGCCACGATTTGGCGGTGGTTCGCTATATCAGCGACCGGGTCATGGTGATGTACTTGGGCAAGGTCATGGAGATCGCCCCGTACAGTGAACTGACGGGGGACAATATCCACCCATATACCCGGGCTCTGCTTTCCGCTGTACCGGAGCCCAGCATCGCGCTCCACAAGGAGCGGATCCTGCTGGAGGGAGATATTCCCAGCGCAGTAGATCCTCCGGCAGGCTGCCGATTCTGCCAACGCTGCTTCATGGCAAAGCCCATTTGTTTCGAGCAGGAGCCGGACATGAAAACGGTGGGGCCTGATCACTGCGTGCGCTGTCACTTTGCAAAGGAGGGTTGATCGATGGTTCGTTATCTTCTGAAACGTCTCGGGCGTGGTATTCTGACGATCCTGCTCTCCGTGACACTGGTATTCTTTATTGTCCGCGCTATGCCCTCCAATCCCGTAGATCTGATGGTCAGTCCCCAGATGTCCGAGGAGGCGCAGCAGGCGCTGATCGAGGAGTTCGGCCTGGACCAGTCGAAGCTGACCCAGTACGGCCTCTATATGAAGGAATTGCTTCATGGCAACCTGGGAACCAGCTTTGCCAAGCGAATTCCGGTTTCCCAGTATATTGCGGAAAAGCTGCCTTGGACGCTGCTGCTTTTGGCGGCAGTCATGCTGATCGTCATTCTGGTTGGCATCAGCGTGGGCTTGTACGCGGCAGCCCACAAAGGAAAAATTTCGGACCGGGTCATCAGCGTGCTGGTGACGATGGGCATATCTGTGTTCATTCCATTTATGGCGTTCCTGCTGTTGTACATTTTTTCCTTTAAGCTGAAGCTGCTGCCTACCGGCGGCGCGTATACGCCGCCCAAGGGCACCGGCTGGTCTTATTACGGCGACGTTGCCAAGCATCTGATCCTTCCCGCCATTGCCCTGTCCATCACCAACCTTGCCAATGCGGTGCTGTATACCCGCAACAGCATGATCGATGTGCTGCATGAGGACTATATTCGCACCGCTTACGCCAAGGGAAATAACAAGGGGCGTGTACTTCGTGTCCATGCGCTGAAAAATGCACTGATCCCCACTGTAACGGTCATCGGTATGCAGATCGGATTCATGGTAGGCGGCGCCACGGTGACGGAAACGGTATTCTCCTGGCCGGGCATCGGTCGGATGGTCTATGACGCTGTGAATGCACTGGATTACCCGGTGCTTCAGGGTGCGTTTCTTGTGATGGCGGTAGCCGTGGTAATCATGAGCTTTCTCACTGACCTTGTGGTCGCTTGGCTGGATCCCCGAATCAAGCTAGGAGGTTGATTATGAAAGAACGAAAAGGCTTCCTCTATTATTTTGTACGTAATCGCAACGGTATGATCGGTATGATCGGCGTCTTGCTGATTCTGCTGATCGGTCTGGTGGGGCCGATGCTGATCGCCAAACCAGATGGCTACACGCAGGATATTCTTCAGGCTCCCAGCGCTCTGCACTGGCTGGGGACCGACAACATTGGTCTGGATATTTTTGCAGAACTGGTCTGGGGTGCTCGCACCTCGCTGTACGTTTCCGTTATGGCTATGCTCATTGCCGGCGTGATCGGCATACCGGTGGGCCTGCTGTGCGGCTATAACACCGGCTGGCTCCGGGAAGTGATCGACGGCTTCATTGACATTTTTATGACGCTGCCCATGCTGCCGCTGATGATTATTATTGCGGCGGTCATGGGAACCTCTATTACCAACGTGGCGATCATCTTAGGTATATTCTCCTGGCCGCAGTTGGCCCGTGTAACGAAGAACAGCACCATGAAGATCCGGGAGATGCAGTATATTGAGGCCTGCACCTGTCTGGGACTCTCCAAGCCCCGGATCCTCTTCAAACACATACTCATCAACGCTACCGGCCCGGTGTTCGTCAATATGACACTGGTGATGGCCTCCGCCGTGTTGACGGAAGCCAGCCTGAGCTTTCTTGGCTTGGGTGATCCGACCACTTGGAGCTGGGGGACCATGCTCAAGCGGGCGTGGGGGCAGAACGCCGTGATCAGCTCCCCCAATCCCTGGTGGTGGTGGCTGCTGCCCAGCTTGTGCATCGTCGTGTATGTGGTTTGCTTCAATTTGCTGGGAACGGCCATCAATGACAGTCTCAGCCCTAAATCCAGAGAGTGATTAGAAAGGAGTAGAAACGTATGTATGATTATCTGATTAAAAACGGCTTGGTAGTGGATGGCTCCGGAAAGCCTGCTGTTAAAGCGGATGTTGCGGTAAAGGGTGACAAGGTAGCCCGTATTGCTCCTGATATTCAGGAGCCTGCTGCCGAGGTATACGATGCCGCCGGCAAATACGTGATTCCCGGCCTTATCGACCCCCACGTTCACGAGGAATGGTATTGCTTTGACGATGGGTGCTATGAGTCCTATATCCGTCAGGGCGTGACCACGCTGGTGAACGGCAATTGCAGCCACAGCATTACACCCGGACATAAAAAGGAAGTATTGGACTATTATCTGGGAAACGGCCTTGTGGGACTGAAGCAGTATCAGCGCTATCTGCGGGACTGGCCCGACTGGCATGATTTTGAGGGGTATGCTCAGGCCGTGGAACAGGTGGGAACCAACTGCAACTTTGTCACCCTGTTGGGCCACGGCAGTATCCGCCAGTATGTGATGCATGGTGCCTATAACCGGGCGCCGGACGAGCTGGAGCAGGCACAAATCGAAAATATCATCCGCCACAA
>DXUR01000186.1 GCA_019417795.1 Clostridiales bacterium
GTTTTGCAAAAGGTCGTCCTGATCTCCGTTGCGGCTATGGCGGTGGCCTTCGCCATTCTGACGTTTGTATTTCACAGACTTGAGGGCGTGAAATTTGAAGAGGGTTTCTTGCGGGTGTCGGCACAGGCCGATGACCCCGCCGCGACGGTCTACGCCGGGAAGGTTCAGGGTGAGCGGGTGAAGATCACCGTGACGGACTGCCCCGATGAACAGCGGACGGCGGTGGAGGTTCAGGTCGGGGACCGCGTCCGTGACGAGTGCGTGGTGGAGACCGGCCTGCCGCCCATTCAGGCGGACCAGCTGGGACCGGTGGAGCACATCCGAATCACCCGGAACGGTCAGCTCCTTTTTGAGGGCGGCTATACGGCGGAGCACGACATGGGATGGTACGATCTGGAGGGAAACTGGGATCCCTTTACCATGTCCGTTTCCTATAGCAGCACTGCTGGAGACGATTACTGGGAGCATTATGAAACGGATAGGGGGACGATTCTCAGCTTTGCCCGTGGGCCGCAGCTGGTGAGCCGGGGCAGCTGGGAGCTGTATTTTGCCATGCTGCTGCTTTCCGCCCTGCTGGCGCTGGACGCCGCCTTTCCACTGGTGATTTTCCATTGGCAGCATATGTGCGATGTGAAAGACCCGGAGCCTTCGGACTTCTATCTGGGAATGCAGCGGGCGGGCTGGTGCGTTTATCCCTTTTTGATTCTCATTGGGTACATCATCGCCCTGCGGGCGCTGCCATAGCCGACTGAAAACGGGGAATTGACCAAAAGCAAGCCAATATATGTCCGAACGGGCATTTTACATACAGAAAAACACAAAAAACATTGCAAAGGAAAACATACTATGGAACACACAAAAACCAAGGGGTGTCTGGACAGCCTGACCTTAAAACTGCTGGCCATGGCCCTCATGCTCTGCGACCACCTGTGGGCCACGGTGCTGCCGGGGTGGATGTGGCTGACGGCAGTGGGCCGCATCGCCTTTCCCATTTTCGCCTTTCAGGTGGCGGAGGGCTTTCAGCGCACCCATGACCGGAAAAAGTACCTGCTGCGGATGCTGGTCTTTGCCCTGATCTCTGAGATCCCCTTTAACTACCTGTACTACTCCTCCCCGGTGTTCCCCTTCCATCAGAACGTGATGTTCACCTTCTTCATCGCCCTTCTGCTGATGCTGGGGCTGGAAAAGGTCCGGAGCAAGGGGGCGGGGCTGTATATCCTCGCCGCCGTTTTGAGCCTGCCCGTGGGCTATTTCCTTGGAACGGTCGGCATGGTGGATTACTACGGCAGCGGCGTGGTCACGGTGCTGATCTTCTACCTCTGCCGCCAGATCCCCTACGGCTGGATCGGCGAGGTGGCGGGACTGGCCTTCCTGAACTGCAAGCTGCTGGGGGGCATGACCATCCCCCTGACGCTGGGGAGCTGGACGCTGGAATTTCCGGAGCAGGGCTTGGCACTGCTGGCCCTGATCCCCATTTGGCTGTATAACGGCAGACAGGGCGCTCACAATAAGGCCATCCAGTATGCCTGCTACGCTTTTTATCCCGCCCACATGCTGATCCTGGCATTGCTGCGGATGTATTTGTAAGAGGTGAGATCTGTGTCCAAGCACAAGGAAGAAAAAACCAATGTCATGCGGACGCTGGAGCAGAAGAAGATCGCCTACACGCCCCATGAGTACCCGGCGGACGGCCCGGTGGACGGTGTCTCCGTGGCGGCGTATCTGAATCAGGACCCGGAGCAGGTGTTCAAGACCCTGGTGACAAAGGGCGCCGGCGGCGGATACTATGTGTTCGACATTCCGGTGGCGGAAAATCTGGATCTGAAAAAGGCAGCCAAGGCGGTGGGAGAGAAATCCATCGCCATGCTGCCCCAGAAGGAACTGCTGCCCCTGACGGGCTATGTCCACGGCGGCTGTTCCCCGGTGGGCATGAAAAAGCAGTTCCCCACGGTGTTCCATGAGACGGCGGAGTTGTTCGACACCATCTGCGTCTCCGCCGGCAAGATCGGCGCGCAGGTGGAGGTCGCCCCGGCGGACCTCATTGCCCTGCTGGGGGCACAGACGGCGGACGTCACTGTGGAATGAAGGTAAAAGTTAAAAAAATGTCACTTTTGTAGATTTAAACGCATAGTTGACATTAAAAAATGGTTTGTGTATGCTATGACCGAAAACCGGTTTTGACTACATGAAACAGGAGCGGAAAAGCAGATCATGCAGGAAAATATCATTGTAAAAGGTGCCCGGGCCAATAACCTGAAAAATATCGACGTCACCATCCCCCGGGACAAGCTGGTGGTGATGACCGGCGTATCCGGCAGCGGAAAATCCTCTCTGGCTTTCGACACGATCTACGCCGAGGGCCAGCGACGGTATGTGGAGAGCCTTTCCTCCTACGCCCGGATGTTTCTGGGCCAGATGGACAAGCCGGACGTGGACTATATCGAGGGCCTCAGCCCCGCTATCTCCATCGACCAGAAAACCACCAGCAAAAACCCCCGGTCCACCGTGGGCACCGTGACGGAGATCTACGATTATCTCCGTCTGCTGTGGGCCAGAGCGGGTACGCCCCACTGCCCCAACTGCGGCAAGGAGATCCGCCAGCAGACCATCGACCAGATCATCGATCAGGTGCTGGCGTTGTCGGAGGGAACGCGAATTCAGGTGATGGCTCCGGTGATCCGGGGCAAAAAGGGCGAACACGCCAAGGTGTTTGAGGATGCCAAGCGCTCCGGCTATGTCCGGGCCAGAGTGGACGGCAGCCTCTACGAACTGGACGAGGAGATCAAGCTGGAGAAGAACAAAAAGCACTCCATCGAGATCATCGTGGACCGACTCATTATCCGGCCTGACATCCGCCAACGGCTGACGGACAGCGTGGAGACCGCCGCCAAGCTCTCCGGCGGACTGGTGATCGTCAACCTTCTGCGGGAGGAAAAGGACCTCTCCTTCTCCCAGAACTACGCCTGCGAGGACTGCGGTATCTCCATGGAGGAGCTGACCCCCCGGATGTTCTCCTTCAACAATCCCTTCGGCGCCTGCCCCACCTGTACCGGTCTGGGGAACCAGTTAAAGGCCGACCCTGCCCTCATTGTGCAGGACGGGGAAAAGTCCATTTTGGACGGGGCGATTCAGGCCAGCGGCTGGAACAACATCCGGGGGGACGGTATTTCCCGGATGTACTTCGATGCTTTGAGCAAAAAGTACAAGTTTTCCCTGACGGAGCCGTGGAACAGTCTCAGCGATGAGGCGAAAAACATCATCCTCTACGGCACCAAGGGGGAGACACTGGAGCTGCACTATGACCAGCCCCGGGGCAAGGGCGTTTTGAAGCAGGCCTTTGAGGGCATCTGCAACAACATTGAGCGCCGCTATAAGGAGACCCAGTCCGACGCCAGCCGGAAGGAGCTGGAGGAGCTGATGAGCGAGTGTCCCTGCCCGGACTGTCAGGGCCGCCGTCTGCGGAAGGAATCCTTGGCGGTCACGGTGGGGGAGAAGAACATCTACGAGTTCACCACCCTCTCCGTGGAGGATGCCCTCGCATGGATGGACGGCCTGACGCTGACAGAGCAGCAAATGCTGATCGCGGACCGCATCCTGAAAGAGATCCGGTCCCGGCTGGGCTTTTTGAAATCCGTGGGCCTGGGGTATCTGACCCTGGCCCGCAGCGCCGGAACCCTTTCCGGCGGCGAGAGCCAGCGGATCCGGCTGGCTACCCAGATCGGCAGCAGCCTCATGGGGGAGCTGTATATTCTGGACGAGCCCTCCATCGGCCTGCACCAGCGGGACAACGACAAACTGCTGGCAACCTTGCAGAATCTGCGGGATCTGGGCAATAGCCTGATCGTGGTGGAGCATGACGAGGACACCATGCGGGCAGCGGATTACCTCATTGACATCGGCCCCGGCGCCGGCGTCCACGGCGGTCAGGTGGTGGCGGCAGGTACCCCGGCGGAGGTGATGGCTAACCCCGACAGTCTGACGGGGCAGTATCTGTCCGGAAAGAAGAAAATTGAGGTGCCCACCGTTCGCCGTCCCGGAAACGGCAAGGTTTTGAAGGTCATCGGCGCGTCGGAGAATAATCTCCGGCATATCGACGTGGAGTTCCCCCTGGGCACCTTTACGGTGGTCACCGGCGTGTCCGGCAGCGGAAAGAGCTCCCTTGTAAACGAGGTGCTCTTCAAGCGGCTGGGGGCGGAGCTGATGCGGATGAAGGTCCGCCCCGGCAAGTGCGACCGCATCGAGGGCATCGAGCAGTTGGACAAGGTGGTGAACATCGACCAGAGTCCCATTGGGCGGACGCCCCGCTCCAACCCAGCCACCTACACCGGCCTGTTCAACGACATCCGGGATCTGTTCGCCTCCACCCAGGAGGCCAAGAGCCGGGGCTACGGACAGGGGCGGTTCAGCTTCAACGTCCGGGGCGGCCGGTGCGAGGCCTGCTCCGGCGATGGCCTGCTGAAAATCGAAATGCACTTCCTGCCGGATATTTTCGTCCCCTGCGAGGTCTGTAAGGGCAGACGCTACAACCGGGAGACCTTAGAGGTCCGCTACAAGGGCAAAAACATCGCCGATGTGCTGGATATGACGGTGGATGAGGCGCTGGACTTCTTCTCTGCCCTGCCCAAGCTGAAAAAGCGGCTGCAAACCTTACAGGATGTGGGCCTGGGCTATGTGAAACTGGGCCAGCCCTCCACGGAGCTGTCCGGCGGCGAGGCCCAGCGGGTGAAGCTGGCCACGGAGCTTTCCAAGCAGGCTACCGGCAAGACCATCTATATTCTGGACGAGCCTACCACCGGCCTGCACTCCGATGACGTGCGCAAGCTGCTGGAGGTCCTCCAGCGGCTGGTGGACGCAGGGAACACAGTGGTGGTCATCGAGCACAACCTGGACGTCATCAAGTGCGCCGACCATTTGATCGACCTGGGCCCCGAGGGGGGTGACGGCGGCGGCACCATCGTTGTCACCGGCACCCCGGAGGAGGTTGCGGCCTGTCCTGCCAGCTTTACGGGGCAATACCTGAAACGGATGCTGAATTAAGCGGAAAACCGGCACTCCACGCAGCGTTTGTTGCGGGAGTGCCGGTTTTTTGATACAATCAACCCAGTAAAAACCGAAGGGGGATACGTTATGCGGCAGACGGATACCGGTGCGCTGATCGCACAGCTCCGAAAGGAACAGGGACTGACTCAAAAGCAGCTGGCAGACCAGCTTCATATATCAGACCGTACGATCAGTAAATGGGAGCGGGGGGCCGGGTTTCCGGATGTATCTCTGCTGGAACCGCTGGCGGACGCACTGCACTGCTCAGTGGTGAGCCTCTTGGAGGGGCGGCTGGTGGAAGAACCGGCGGAGATCGACGTCCGGTCGGCTTTGACGGTGCTGATACGGGAGAGCCGCTCCGCTCTGCGGCGGGACTGGAGCCGCCGGTTCGGGATACTCTGCTGTCTGCTGATAGCGGGCTTTGTGATCTTTGGAATTTTGGATCGCAGCGGCGCGTTTCTTCAAAAGGTAGAGCGGTCCTATACAGTTGGGATCTGGCAGGATGGAGAGAAAATCGGTGAAACAGCCGTTACGATTTCCGGGGAAAGAAGCATCTGGGGACGGAGCTACGTTGGGCGGTTTGCCATAGACGCAGTGGAGAAAACCTGTCGGGAACGCATGCAGGCAATGATCCGTTGGGAGAAGAAAAGCAACTGCGCCAATATCACATTTGCTGAGCCGGGATTTTTTGGCGCTCAGGCGGGGATCGAACATTTCTTGTATTGTGACCGGAAACTGAACTGGTTTGCCCTGTCCTTGGAGGATGGCCGGATCATCGCCAGCGATCAGGGATGGGCCCAGCTTCAGGCGCTGCGGCCCGATGAATATCCGGTATATATGAATTGAGATCAAAAAAGCAGACGCAGGTTTTATCCTGCGCCTGCTTCAGCGTGTCGAAAAAG
>DXUR01000187.1:0-5510 GCA_019417795.1 Clostridiales bacterium
TTCCCAGCAGGTCAGCCAGCTGGACAGCATTATCCGGCAGCAGGCCAGCCAGCGCTGCCAGAGCTTTACGGTAAACATCAATATGCAGCACGAAAACGTGCTGGGCGACCCCAACCGTTTGAATCAGGTGCTGATGAACATCCTCTCCAACGCGGTCAAGTATACGCCCAACGGCGGACATATCCGGTTGGAGGTGGAAGAGCTGCCCCGGAACGAGCATTACGCCCGGTACCGCTTTGTGGTGCAGGATGACGGCATCGGCATGAGCGCGGACTACCAAAAGACCCTTTTCGACCCCTTTACCCGGGAGGAGCGCTCCGGCACCAACAAGGTGCAGGGCACGGGTCTGGGTATGGCTATTACCAAAAGCGTCATAGACCTGATGGGCGGCTCCATCAGCGTGGAGAGCGCCACCGGCAAGGGCACCCGCTTTGAGGTGGTGCTGGAATTTCCCATTGATACCGAAGCGGACACGGTGCAAAAGACGCAGGCGCTCCCGGAGGAAGAAGAGACCACTTCTCCCCTGTCCGGCATGAAGTTCCTCTGCGCCGAGGATAACGCCATCAACGCCGAGATCTTGCAGATGCTGCTGGAAACAAAAGGCGCAGGCTGCACCATCTGCCCCAACGGTCAGGAGATCGTGGATGCCTTTGCCAGCGTCAAGCCCGGCGATTATGACATGATCCTGATGGATATCCAGATGCCGGTGATGGATGGTCTGGAAGCCACCCGCCGCATCCGCAGCGGTGAAAACCCGCTGGGCAGAACCATTCCCATCCTTGCCATGACGGCAAACGCCTTCCTCGAGGATATGCAAAAGAGCAAGGAAGCCGGCATGGACGAGCATCTGTCCAAGCCTGTGGATATCAGCGCACTGGAACAGGTGGTGAAGCGCTTCCGCGTTACCCCCCCCCCGAAAATAAATAGCGGTATACAGCGTTTTTGCCGCAAAACGCCGCATAACCTTGCATAAAAAATCTGCTGCCCCTTTGCCCGGACGCTCTGGCATCCGGTGCGGGGCAGCAGATTTTTTGCGTTATAGAAGGAACGTTACGCTCAGATGGGCATGGTCTGGTAGAACCAGTCCGAAATGGCTTTGCGGGTGTCGGCAAAGAACTTCTTCACCGGGCAGGCGGCATCGCGGGCTTCCTGTTCCAGATCCGTGCCTGCGGGGAAGTTGCGGATGACGGTACACGCCACCGACTGCGGCGGCAGCGACATCATCACAGCCGGGTCGTGCACCACGCAGATCTGCTCGCCTACCGCAAGGGTAGCGGGGTCGGAGGTGGTCTTTTCGTCATGGTCCTGCCAGACGGTGCTGTCGGTAACGATCATCTGGTAGGTCTCCTGCTCTTCCGCAGAAACCAGAATGGACTCCACCTTGCCTTCCACGGTGCGGCTGACGCCCTCTACCGTGCCATAATAGTAAAGCTTTTTGGAAAACAGTGCCGAAGCAGAGGGCAGCACGCTGACGCTGAGCAGCAGCACTGCAAGCAGGCAAAAGAGCGAGCGATAGGTCTTTTTCATAGAAAACCTCCATTTTTCATGTTGCAGCGGAGCGCCCGGCGCTCCCGGATGCCTTATTTTACCACAACTACCGTTGGATTTCTATATCCGGGCTTAACCGGCCACGGAAAATCAACTTTTACACAAAAAGGACTGCCGTGCAAAACAGCGCACAGCAGTCCTTTTTATGCTTTTATCCGTTTACTTGCTGATGGAAAGGGTGCCGAAAGCAGTCTCTTCAAAGTGGCTGCTGTACAGCTCCTGCATCAGTTTGATGAGCGAGAGGGTATCCTCTGCGCCGGCGGTCTCGTAGCAGGAGTGCATCGCCAGCTGGGGCAGGCCGATGTCCACGCAGTTCATGGACACCTGTGCCATGGCCAGATTGCCCAGCGTGCTGCCGCCCACCTTATCGGAGCGGTTTGCAAAGTACTGCAGCGGCACACCGGCGCGGGCAGCCAGCTCCCGGGCGGCGGCAACACTCATGCCATCGCTGGTGTACTTCTGACCTGCGTGGGTCTTGATGACCACGCCCTTGTTCATGTAGGTGCAGTTGTTCACATCGGTGTGCTCCGGGTGGTTGGGGTGCACGGCGTGGGCGTTGTCGGCGCTGACCATAAAGCTGGAAGCCACCGCGCGGTGGAAGTCCTCATCGTTGCCGCCAAGGCTCTGGGCAATGCGGTGCAGCACATCGTACAGGAAGGTAGAAGCTGCGCCCTGCTTGGTGCCGGAGCCGACTTCCTCGTTATCAAAGAAGGCTGCCACGCCGATGGAGCGGGCGTTCTTGGCGGTCAGTAGACCTTTCAGGATGCCGTAAACGCACTGCTGGTCGTCCAGACGGCCGCAGGAGATGAACTCCTCGTTGCAGCCCCAGACGGTGGCCTTTTCCCGCACATAGAGGAACAGGTCGCTGCCAAGGATCTGCTCCTCGGACACCTTCAGCTCCTCTGCGATCAGCTTTTTCAGCGCGCCCTCCTCGCAGGCGCCGCCCAGCACAGGCAGCATATCCACCTGCTTGTTGAAGGAAGCCTTATCGTTGACCTCGCGGTTCATGTGGATGGCAACGCTGGGGATCATCAGCAGGTCGCGGTCCAGTGCCACCAGACGGGATACGATAGCGCCGTTCTCCTGCACCAGCACACGGCCCGCCACAGACAGCGGACGATCCATCCATGTGGCGCAGATCATGCCGCCGTAGCCCTCGGTGTTCAGCTTGGTGTAGTTCTGCCCCATGTGGATCTCGGCGTTCTCCTTGATACGGAAGCAGGGAGAATCCGTATGGGCGGCGGCAACGTTGAAGCTGTAATTTTCCAGCTGGTCGCCCATGCGGAAGGCGATGATGCTGGAACCGTTGCGGCAGACAAAGTAGTCCTTGCCGGGTTCCAGCGCCCACTTGCGGCTTTCCAGCAGCTCGGCAAAGCCTGCTTTCAACAGGATATCCCGCACAGCGGCGGTGGTGTGGTATGCGGTGGGGTTGCCGTCGATGAAGGACAGCATTTCACGGACTTCGGATGCGATCATAAAAATAAACCTCCTTGGGTGTATCTGAAAAGAGCCGGTCAGTGCTGACCGGCCCTTTTTAAGCATATTCAGGTTACTTTTTAACAGCGGTCTGCTCGCGCTTTGCAAGGGCGGGCAGAATGAATCCCAGCACGGTCAGCACCACAGGGGTAATGACGTTCAGTGCAAAGGTGAAGGGATCCTTATCATACATACCCAGCACGCAGCACACGGCGGTAACGGCAAAGCACCAGCCGCCGAAGAACTTGGCCACGGCC
The DNA here is from genome assembly GCA_019417795.1 of Clostridiales bacterium. Next base: position 3,282 of record DXUR01000187.1, read on the forward strand.
TGATTCTTGACAAAGCGGTACTCGGCGGGGATGGTATCGTAGGCGTTGCGCAGGGCGATGTAGGCGGCAAACACCCACAGATAGCGCATAGGCATACACACAGAGTTCAGCTTGGTCAGCTGGCGCAGAACGGCAGCAGCACCGGGCACGAAGGACTGTGCCAGAATGATGGAGCCGGACAGCACCGCCACCATCTTGATGCCGTTGCTGTGCACGCCGTGGGCGTTGACCTTGTGCAGAGCCTGCGGGATGAACTGCTTGGTGTGCTCGTTATCCAGCAGCATACGCAGCGGTGCGTCGATGCTCAAGATCAGCACGGCGAGCTGGCTGATGACGTTGCACAGGGCGTAGATGATCATGAACAGATCGCCCACATGGTAGTACTGACCCAGCTTCTGGAAAGCCCAGTAGGAACTGTTGGCGACATAGGCGTTGAAGCTTTCGGCGCTGGCATTGATGATGGCGGGGTCGAACATGCGGCTCATGGCCAGCGTGCCCAGAATAGCGCAGGTGACCACCATGACGGCCAGCGTGATCATGCCGCGGGGGAAGCCCTTGCTGGGGTTCTCGACCTTATTGACGTAGGGAGAGATCTTCTCGCAGCCGCCCACAGCGAACACCAGAATGGACAGAGACGTGAAGTAGGTGACGTTGAAGTTGGGAATGAGGCTGCTGAAGCTCAGGTTGGCGTGGACGTACTCTGCCGTGGGGTTGATGGCCGGGGCAGCGAACATCATCACGATGTACAGCAGGGACATGACGAAGGTGCAGGTGCCTGCGGCGGTCAGCAGCTTTTTCAGGGGGTTCAGACCCAGACTTGCAATGTAGCAGCCCAGCAGCAGGATGCAGAAGGTAGCCAGCTGGATGTAGCGGGTGGGGAAGGAATCGTAGGTCTCCGCGTTGCGGAAAATGGCCCAGCTCAGCGCCTTCAGAAAGCCGCTGCCCTTGCTGGCGATGTAGGTGATGTGGCAGGCCCAGTAGGTCCAACCGGCGTAGTAGGCCAGCTTTGCGTTGGTGGTCTGGTGCAGCCAGGAGCTGACGCCGCCGCCCTCGTTTTTAAAGGCAGAGCCCAGCTCACCCACCATCAGCGCATAGGGGATGAAGTACAGGACAAACATGAAGATCCAGCTGAAGATGACCTGCGGACCGTTAAAGTACACAAAGCCGTTGGTAATGTTGCCGAAGCCCCAGACCGTAGAAAAGGCCATGAAGGCAAGGGTAAGCCACGAGATCTTTGTGGCTTTTTCTTTGTTAGACATGCGGACAATTCCTCTCTTTCTTTTCCACACAGGGCGGAAGTTCCTGTAAGAAGGCCGATGTTCCGCATACATTTCGCAATTTTTACCAAAAATACAGCAGTACTCGACCGATCACTTTGATAGTATAGCATAATTGCAGATTGTAGACAATCTGCAATTTCCATAAAATGATTGGTCAAAATTTAGACGTTCAGCCAAATCCCCCTTATTTTGCCGTGCCGTCTGCTGCCTGTCCAGCGCTGTTCGCGCTGCGCATCCGCTCCATAGGCTCCATGTAGTGGGCATAGACGGCGCGGCAGGCAGTCTCGGTGTCGCCGCTTGCCAGCGCCTCGTACAGCTTGGTGTGAATGCCGTTCTGCCGCTGCGCCAGCGTCTCGTGGTTGGAGCCGCTGTTCGCCCCAACAAGCAGGTTGCCGTAGTTCAAGTCGTCCCAGAATTTCAGCAGTCTGGGCAGCCCTGCCCGCTGCACGATGACCGCGTGGAAGCGGTTATCGTTCTCCACGATCTGCGAAAGATCCCCCGGCCGGACGCTGCGCATCTCCTCTAAGATGCCGCGCAGGGTGCGCAGATCCTCCTCCGGGAATTTGCAGTCAAAATAGCGCAGTGCCGTTATTTCCAGATTTGCCCGCAGCAGGTAGATCTCGTAGGCGTCCTCCGGCTTTACCCGGCGCACCGAGCAGCCCACATTGCGCGAATACTCGACCATGCCCTCCTGTTCCAGCTGCCGCAGCGCCTCCCGGATGGGTGCCCGGCTGGAGCCAAACTCCTCGGCCAGTTTCTGCTCGGCCAGCTTTACGCCCGGCTGCAGCTCCCCGGTAAGGATCTTGCTCCTGATGGCAGAGGTGATACTTTCCCGTAAAGTCTGAAAGGCAAATTCGCCCATGACTTTTATCCCCCTTTTTTCTTCTATACGTTCTTTTTTTGCCGCACGCAGTCCGCAGCCGCTGCCAGTGCAGCCGCAGGCCTGTAT
>DXUR01000187.1:5520-5940 GCA_019417795.1 Clostridiales bacterium
CCTGTATTGCGTGCGCCTTATAAGGATACCACGAAATGGTAGAAAAATAAAGTTTTCTGGCAAAAGCAGGTACTTTCTCCCCTCTCCGTCGTCGAAAGCCTGAACACAAAAAATGCCCCCGGAGGGCTTATTGCAGCTCTCCGGGGGCATCCTATATACGTTATGCCTTGACGCACACGGTCAGCATTTACTCGATCTCGATCAAATTCGGGTTCTCAGGCAGAGCCTTTGTCTGCTGAGGAGCGGGCAGCTGGATGTGCAGGACACCATCCTCGAACTTTGCGTGGATGTCCTCCTTCTTCACATCGCCCACATAGAAGCTGCGGGCGCAGCTGCCGGAGAAGGTCTCGCGCCGCACATAGCGGCCCTTGTTGTCCTTTTCGTCATTGCTGTGGCTGCGCACTGCCTGAATGGTCAGGT
>DXUR01000188.1 GCA_019417795.1 Clostridiales bacterium
GCAGTGGGAGCAGTCTTGTTCAGCTTGTCAGCATCCTTCCAAATGCTCTCAGCCTTGCTGTCCATACCACTCTTGTGGTTGTAGTCGACGGTAACAGTCCCCTGAGTACCCTTAGCGTTCAGAGCCTTCTCCAGAGCCTTGCTGGCAGCAGCATCGCCCAGAGCACAGCCGGTCAGCATGGAAACTGCCAGTGCGCCGGTCAGAACAACAGCCATGAGTTTCTTGAACATTTTCATAGTGGTATTCCTCCAATAAAAAATGATTTTTATTTCGGCAAACCACTACAATTATTGTGTGGCTTGTCTCGATAGGCCTAGTATAGTTCATTTTCACAAGATTGTCAAGATACGGTATTTGTTTCGGCGTTTTGCCTAATCAAGCCCTTAAAAAAATGGCAAAGTGTTGGTTCGCCGTGCATTTGTGCCGGAGTTTGGGGCGCAAAACCCGGGTGTTTGTGATAGATTTGTGGCGAAGATGTGATAACCCGCTCCGCGCAGTCCGGCAGGCCGGCGGCTCGGCTGTGACGGGCCTGCCCTCTCCGTCCCCTTTGGTGACACCTCTCCCAAAGAGAGAGGCTTTTGGCCTGCGGAAACGCTCCGCGGTATGCCCTAACAAAAAGGGCAGTGTGCGCTTGACAATCCGCGTGCTGACGTCTATAATAAAGATAAGGAAAGGCGCTGTCCGCACAGTGGTCAGCTTCCCTCCTCGGATGTCACATTAGAAAATATGACCGCCGTGAGTTGGTAGCTTTGGGGCGGTCATTTTTCTTGTCATTATTTTTTCGAATCGTGTTTTGCGCGGTGCGAGTCACGAAAAATCGCTTGGGCAATCGTCCAAGTGATCTTGGCTGTGCCAATGATGACAGTGACCAAAAGGGTGAGCAGGGCGAGAACATTATTCCAAATTTCCATAACGGAATACCTCCTTGAGTAACTCATGTATAAAAACACTCGTACCCTCGGAGGGCGACAAAAAATTGAACTTCCTCTAAGGGTACGACACATCGGTGACCCCAAGAAGGGAAGCATGACCGCTGCACTTGCAGAACAGCGTCTTTCCTGCAAATAAGGATACCATAAAAATCGACGGATTGCAATGCCTTCCGGTGCTTGACAATCCGCGTGCTGACGTCTATAATAAAGATAAGGAAAGGCGCTGTCCGCACAGTGGTCAGCTTCCCTCCTTGAGTGTCACATTAGAAAACATGACCGCCGAAGTTTGGGATGCTTGGGGCGGTCATTTTTCTTGTCATTTTATTTTTTCGAATAGTGTTTTGCCCGAGGTTTGTCCCGAAAGACGTCCCTCGAAATCATCCACGTCACATTGATGACGCCGATGACGACTGTAGCCAAAAGGTTCAGTGCGGAAAAAACAATATTTAAAATTTCCATGATGGAATCCTCCTTCAAGTATCTCATGTAAAAACAATCGAACCGTCAGGAGGATGACAAAAAATTGGACTTCCTCCTGACGATGACACGAACAATGACACCGAGGAGGGAAGCATGACCGCTGCACTTGCAGAACAGCGCCTTTCCTACCGATAAGGATACCATAAAAATCGACGGATTGCAACAGCTCCACCTTCCCGGGTGGAGCTGTTCTTTCTTTCTCCCGGAATTGTTCAATTTGCCGGTTTCCGGCATTTCGAATTGGGCATCCATCCAGACTTTTTTCGATTTTACGTCAGAATGTTGACATCTTCCCGTCATCGTCTTATCATTGTGTTGTAGAAGCCGTAAGTGTTTTAAAGCGCTGTTCGCCGTCTGTTTCAACGGTTTTCGAATCATAGCAATTCAACTTTTTAATGCAACAGCAACAGCGTTGAATTGCATATCGCAAATATGCTGTTTTCATGTTGCACTAATTTCTTGCCTTGCGATAAACAGTCGGACTGCGCAGACGGGAGGGTTCTGCCATGACACGATGCACAAACCGCCGCACTGCCATCCTTACGCTCATTCTGGGCCTTACACTCCTGCTTTGCGGCTGTCAGATCGGCGGCGGGGTATTCGTCCTGCCGGACATTTCCACAAAAGACAGCACGCAGGGCAAAACTCAGCTTCTCGCCGCCCTGAATAAACATTATTACACCCACTTTGACAACAGCGATTCCAGCCACTTTATCTATGGCAATGACTCCGCCGCCGAGGCTGTCCTTGCCTATCTTCAAAAAGTTTGCGCCGACGACGCCAGCAAGGTGGCCTCGCTCCTCTCCGACAGTACGGGTGATACCAGCCCGGTGCATTGTGCCGACAGCTTGCTGGCCAGCTATCCTTCCCTATCCGCAAGGCCATGCAAGGTCAGCTACGCCGCGCTGGACTCCGACTTATCGGATGATGCCCTTCTCTCATCCGCTGCCCAGACGCTACTCAAAAATCGGAGATTCCTCGTCCTGCCTGATATTTCTTCCAATATCGATTGCTGTCAGGTCAGTTTTGCCGTCGGCACCATCGGCGGACAGACCTTCGTGATCGCCGTCTTTACCTCCTGATAAAAACAAAAAGCCAGCCGCAGTTTTCCGTTCTGCGGCTGGCTTCATCTTTTACTTGCTCAAGCGGGCATTTTCTCCGGCTATTATAAAATGTCATCTCCGTTTGTCAATAGGGAAAGAGATTGCTTTCTGTCCAATTTTATGGTATCCTTATCGGTAAGAAAGGCGCTGTTCTGCAAGTGCAGCGGTCATGCTTCCCTCCTTCGTATCACATTGTGCCGCGTCAGGAGGAAGTTCAATTTTTTGTCATCCTCCTGATGGTTCGAATGTTACACATCCGCTACTTGAAGGAGGAGTCCATTATGGATATTCTGAATATTGTTTTTTCCGCACTGAACCTTTTGGCTACAGTCGTCATCGGTGTCATCAATGTGACATGGATGATTTCGAGGGACGTCTTTCGGGACAAGCCTCGGGCAAAACACGATTCAAAAAAATAAAATGGCAAGAAAAATGACCGCCCATAGCTCCTACACTCTGGCGGTCATATTTTCTCGTAAAATGTGTTGCTGAAGGAGGAAGCTGACCACTGTATGGGCAGCGCCTTTCTTTATCTTTATTATAGACGTCAGCACGCAGATTGTCAAGCCTCACAGCGTGAACTGCACCGCGCAGAACGCGGCATAGATGCAGAGCAGCGCCACGCCCTGCACGCGGGAGAGTCTGCCGCGCACCAGCGCCGGGATGGTCAGCAGGATCATCACCAGCAGCATCACGGGCAGTTCGAGCACGAGGCTCGAGTTGATGCCGAACAGAGTCGCGCTCTGCGGAATATCAAACGGTGCCAGCGCCACCGACACGCCGCTGACCAGCACGAGATTGAAGACGTTCGCGCCCACGATGTTGCCCAGCGAGAGGTCGCTGTGGCCCTTCATCAGCGAGGTGATGGCCGTGACCAGCTCGGGCAGCGAAGTGCCCAGCGCCACGAAGGTGAGTGCGATGACGGATTCGGGCACGCCCAGCGCCTGTGCAATGATGGTGCCGTTGTCCACCAGCAGGTTCGCACCCAGCGCGATGAGGGTCGCGCCCACCACCAGCCGCAGAACGATCCGCCCAAGGCTCATCAGCTCTTCTTCGTGCTCCGGCTCTGCCGGGGCATTTTTCATCTGCCAGACATTCGCCACCATATAGGCTGCGAACATTGCCAGCATCAGCAGACCCAAAGGCCGGGTGAAGCGGCCCATCCCGTAAGCGGCGAAGCAGTAGACGGCCGCCGCCGCGAAGAAAAAGGCCACTGGCACCCGCAGGGTCTTGGGGTCCACCTTGGCGGGCCGCACGGCCACCGTGATGGCCGCGATGAGGGCCGCATTGCAGATGACCGAGCCGATGGCGTTGCCGTAGGCGATCTCGCCATGGCCGGACACGGCTGAGATGGTGGACACCATCACCTCAGGCAGGGTGGTGCCGATGGACACCACCGTTGCGCCGATGAGCAGCTCCGGCAGGTGGAACCGGCGGGCCAGCGCCGATGCGCCGTCCACGAACCAGTCGCCGCCCTTGATGAGGCAGAGCAGACCCAGAACGAACAGAATGCCGGGGATTATCATAGTACTCCTCCAAAACCGGGCGCAGCGTGCGCCGTATCCCATAACGCATATTCAACGGCCCGCACTTTCCGGGCCGTATCTTTATATGATACCAGATTTACCCCCGGAATACAACGTCCCACCACGAAACATTTTGCAGCGCTATTATATATAAGGTAGCCGGAGCGCAAAAAAGCTCCCCCGGAGGGGAGCTGAACGGTCTTATTTGCACCATTTGGCAAATTCTTCATCCGTACACTTGACGTAATGGCTGCCCTCCACATGGTGGCTGGTGCCCTTGGAATAGTCGATGCCGGAGGTGGCGTAGTCGTAGGTCTCGGCCACCCGGCGCTTCTCCACCACCGGGTTCGGCAGCGGGATGGCCGACAGCAGGCTGCGGGTATAGGGGTGGATGGGATTTGCAAAGATCTCCTCCGTTGTGCCCGTTTCCAGCAGGTGGCCCAGATGGAGCACGCCGATGCGGTCGGAGATGTACTTGACCATCGACAGGTCGTGGGCGATGAACAGATAGGCCGTGCCCGTCTCCTGCTGGATGTCCTTCATCAGGTTGACGACCTGCGCCTGAATCGACACGTCCAGCGCCGAGATGCACTCGTCGGCGATGATGAGCTTCGGGTTCATGATGAGGGCGCGGGCGATGCCGACGCGCTGACGCTGGCCGCCGGAGAACTGGTGGGGGTAGCGCTCGGCGTGTTCCGGTGCAAGGCCCACCTTCGCCAGAATCTTCTCCACCTTCTCGCGGCGCTCGGCCTGCGTCTTGTACATATGGTGGATGTCCAGACCCTCGCCGATGATGTCCTCCACCTTCTTGCGGGGGTTCAGGGATGCCATCGGGTCCTGGAAGATCATCTGCATCTGGGTGCGCAGGGTGTTGTTCTGGGCGTGGCTCAGATGGCCGCTGATGTCCTGCCCGTCGAATGTGATCCTGCCTGCGGTGGGGTCATACAGCCGGATGATGCTGCGGCCGATGGTGGATTTGCCCGAGCCGGACTCACCCACCAAACCATAGGTCTCGCCGGGATAGATCTCAAAGCTGACATCGTCCACGGCCTTGACCGTGAAGTTTTTGTTCACCTTGAAATACTGCTTCAGCCCCTCGACCTTCAGCAGAGGGGTAGCGCTTTGTGCTGCCATTTACTCCGCCTCCTCGATCTTTTTTGCTTCTGCGCGCATCCGGGCCACACGTTCCTTCAGCTCCGGCGGCATCTCCACCTTGGGGGCACGGGGGTCCAGCAGCCAAGTCGCTGCAAAGTGGGTGTCGCTGATCTTGAACATGGGCGGGTCGATCTCGTCGTCGATCTTCAGCGCGTACTTGTTGCGGGGTGCAAAGGCGTCGCCGGCCTTTTCGTGCAGCAGGTTCGGCGGCGAGCCGGGGATGGTGTAGAGCCGCTCGTCAGCCGTGTCAAGGTCGGGCATGGCCGACAGCAGGCCCCATGTGTAGGGGTGGCGGGGGTCGTAGAAGATCTCATCAATGGTGCCGGTCTCGACGATCTTGCCCGCATACATGACATCGACATAGTCGGCCACCTTTGCCACGACGCCGAGGTCGTGGGTGATGTAGATGACCGAGATGCCGCGCTCCTTCTGGATGCTGCGGATCAGCTCCAAAATCTTCGCCTGAATGGTCACATCCAGTGCGGTGGTCGGCTCGTCGCAGATGAGCAGGTCGGGGTCGCAGGACAGCGCGATGGCGATGACCACGCGCTGCCGCATCCCGCCGGACAACTGGTGGGGGTAGCTCTTCATCCGCTTTTCGGCGTCGGTGATGCCCACCTCTTCCAGCAGCTCGAGGGCCTTCTTATAGGCCTCGGCCTTGGGCATCTTGAAGTGCCAGAGCATCCCCTCCATGATCTGCTTGCCGATGGTCATGGTGGGGTCAAGGCTGGTCATGGGGT
>DXUR01000189.1 GCA_019417795.1 Clostridiales bacterium
CAAGAAAGGTTTCCATTTGTCTCACCGCCTTTGCATTGCGTTTTTATTTGTTTCTTCTGAAGCCCGCCTCATCCCGGTATTCGGGATGTTCTTTTACATACGGGTCCTGATCGCCGCAGATGGTATAGTCGCAACGGCAGCCGTCCACGCAGGTGTTCGTCCGCACCAGCTTGGCGCAGAGCAGCTCCATGGACGCAAAGTCCACATTACACAGGGCGGGCATAATATCCGTAAGACCGTGCTTGATAGCAAATTCCGCCGCCGGACACGATGTAAATTCATAATAAATAGGCTTGTCGGTTTCATAAGGCGCAACCGACATCTCGTAATCGTGCCATTTGTCGCAGCCGCTTTTCGCACGAACAAACGCCTTGTACATCAGCTTCCTCCAGAACGGCTTGTTGCAGTCCACAAATTTCAGCTTGCGGAAGGTCGGCAGGATCAGGTTTTCCTCCATCTCCTCGATCTCACGGAAGGATGTGACGGCCTTGCAGACTGTGTAATAGCTCATGATGGCGATGCAGTCGTAGGTGCCGCCTACGCCGTTGTGGAAGTTCCGCTTGCCGCCCAAATCGGTGCGCCAGTCGGAGAGGAAGTCCGCATACTGCCGCTGTACCTTTTTCCATATCGCCTCCCGCTCTGCTTCCGGATAGTGCAGGGCGATCTTCGCCCGCATCTCCTTCTTGCAGGGCTTGGAATACAGCACATGGCATTTGCGGTCAAATAGGAGCTTCTTGTCCTTCATCTGTCTGCTTTTCCCTCATTTCCGCGCCGTGATGCAGAGCCAACTTTTCTTTTTGTGTATCCGGACATCGCGAAAACCCGCCTGCTCCAGATACGCCTTCAGCTCGGTGTCCTTATAGATGGTCATGCCGCCGATGATCTCCGTCCACTTCTCATCCCTGTCTGTGTCGCCGTTGCTCTCGTTGCAGATGAGAAATGTCCCGCCGGGCTTCAGCACCCGGTAAACCTCCCGGAAGCACCGGGGCAGATCAGGCCAGAAATAGACGGTTTCAAAGGCCGTGACCGCATCGAACCAGTTATCCGCGAAGAACATATCCGCCACACTGCCTTGCAGGACGGCGCAGCGTCCCTCCGCGATGGCGGCCTCGTTGACCTTTTTGGATTTCTCTACGCTGACGGGCGAATAGTCGATGCCCTTGACAATGCCCTGTGGGCATTTTTTCAGCAGCCTTTTCATGTTCGCACCGCCGCCGCAGCCGCAGTCCAGCACCTTGGCGTCCGGCGCAGCATTCAGAAATCGAAGCCCCCACTGCGCCACGGCGCTGTGTCCGACGTTCATCATGGCGACCATGATTTTCCCACCAAAGCCCTCGGGTTTGCGGGTATTTTCAAAGAATGACATATCACACCTCCATTTTTACACACTCAGCATAGGTCAGCGGGAACGAGGCTTTCAGCACAACGCTTTTCCGCACCGCCCAGCCGTTTTGCCGTAGGAAGCGCAGGTATTCCTCGCTCGTCCACCTGCTGTGGAGAGGGAAACCTGCCAGCTTCATGAAAAATGCCCTGACCTTGCCGGAAAACGAGTTTCCCGCATGGGTGAAGGTCGGCGCAATCAACACGCCGTCGTCCTTCAGCACCCGGCGGATCTCGGCAAGGGCTTTCTCCGGCTGCGGCACGATATGCAGTGCGTTGGACACGATCACCACATCAAAGGACTTATCCGCATAGGGCAGGCAGAACATATCCTGCACGGAAAAGTGCAGCTTCGCCGAGCGGTTGTCCCGCTTTGCTTCAAGAATCATCTCCGCGGAGGCATCCGTCGCCTCGATGTGCGCCGCCGCGTTCACGATGTTTTTTGCGATCAGCCCCGTGCCGCTTGCCAGCTCCAGCACCGTTTTGGCTTTCACCACCGGCCGGATCAGCTTATACATCTCTTCGTATGCCGCCCGATCCTTTCGCATAAAGCGGTCGTAACGACCGGCATTTCTGTCCCAGAAATTCTTATGATCTCGCATCGCTATCATTCCTTTTGCAGTGATACCCACCTAACCAATACATACAGGCAACACGGTTAGATACAGCTAACCGCTGCACCTTGGAAAGGCCGCAGATGCGGCCTTTCAGCTTATTCAAATAACTCCCTGCAGGCGCCGTACACTAACGTTTCCAGCACCTGCGGGTACAGTTCCCCGATCTGCTCCTTATGGGAAACGGTAAGAATCAGTCCCCGCACCGTGGCGGCAGCCAAAGAGATGCCGCAACTCGGCACAAGGTCATATTTTTCCAAAAGCTGACGGATGTGCGTCTCGTCATCGTGGTAATGGATGTTTTTGACATCCTCCGGCAGTCTCTGCAAAAGCAGCTTCGCATCGTTTTCAATGAAAACCATGTCGCCGGTATCGGACAGCCTCCGGCAGACGGCAAGAACCGCCTTTGCCGCACGCTCCGACGGTGGCAAGCCGTTTGCTTCGCTCAGTGCATGGTCAGCCACCCCGTAAAGTTCGGAGTGGATACTTTCCAGAACCGCGAAGAAGGCCATCTCCTTGGATTCGTAGAATTTATAAAACGAGCCTTTTGCGATACCGACAGCCTTTGTCAGTTGATCCACTGAGGTTTTCTTCATCCCCAGTGTGACGGCGCAGCGTCTTGTTTCCTTCAGCAGCGCCCTGTGAAGTTGTTCTGTTTCATAGTCGGTAAAAGCCAAGCTCGTTCACCATCCAAATGACCATTTTGGTTCTTCTGGTCATATTATACCGTGTTTTTTCTGCTTTGCAAGGGGTGTGGAGAAAAGCATACGCATTTTAACAAAAAATTATTTTCCCTTAACACATTATTTCATGAAGGCGCTCCTCTTCCTTTGGCAAAGAACTGCACCCCCCTAAAATCAAAAATGCCCCCCTCCAAACCGTAATTGCAACCCCCTAACGGGTTTCTATCAAAATTAGAGTCATTTGCCACGAAGTGCGGTAGTCCATGATACAATGGGCTACCGTACTTTTTTATTTTCCTATTAAAAAAACGCCGTGATACGGGAAAAATCCAGACAAGGGGGTGCAAAAGCCCGGCCGGTCTGGATTTTTCTTTATTCGGAGAACTTCTTTCCTCAAGCCGCTCTTGCACCCCCTAATGAGAAAAATCAAAATGTTCTATCGGCTTTGACTAATCATCATTGCCATGTTTTAGCCTGTTATTTCGTTTTGCAGAGTAATGCGTATCAGAAAGAATGTGTCAGCATTTTGAAAATACACATCGCCGTTATAGTCCTTCAATTTCCGGCAAGCGGAAAGAGCATCAACGGTATTTCTGCCAAGTCGGCTGGAGCTTTTACTACCCCTGTCCGTCTCCGGCAGACGCTCCCGCCTCCATACGCCCTTGGTTAGCCCTCACTAACCCTTTATATAGCCCATTTCCCGGACATTTCTCATCTTTGTCCTCCTGTCACGCACATTCCTCTTTGCGCAGTAAGTCATTCGGTGAACCGATTCGGTATTCCATTTTTGAAGAAACTGTTAAATTCGGCAAAAATATGCCCGCACAAGAGAAAATTTTCAACGAAAATTTCGCCAGAATATATTTCTCAAGAATTGCAATCTCTTCCAAATCGTGCTATGATTGGCAAAACCATACTTGCTCGGTATGCAGCAGGGCAGCCGCTTCCGGCACACCGTATGGTCAATTCTAACCGGCTGACGCCGGGGAAAGAGAGAGTGCGCTTATGAAACACGCCAAGCCCATCAAGCGGGCATTGTCCGTGCTGCTGGCTCTGGTTCTGAGCCTGAGTCTGGTCACGCCCACTTGGGCCGCCGCCAAGACGCCTTCCAGCGGTACCGGCAACGGCCTCACCTGGGAAAAGATCGACAACCGTTCCACCGATCTGCGTTTGGATAAGAACAACGCTGAGAAGGTGGCGCAAGACACTCCGGAATATGCAGACACCGACGTAGTCCGTGTCTCCATCGTTCTGAAAGATGCCTCCACGCTGGCGAAGGGTTACTCCAGCGAGGATATCGCTACCAATTCTGCGGCCATGAAGTACCGCCAGAAGCTGGAGACCAAGCAGGAGAAGATGGCTAAGACCATCTCCAAAAAGGCTCTGGACGGTGAGGCTCTGGACGTGGTCTGGAACCTGACTCTGGCGGCCAACATCATCTCCGCCAATGTGGAATACGGCCAGATCGAAAAGATCGAGAAGATCTCCGGCGTCGAGGCCGTGCTCATTGAGACCCGCTACGAGCCCTGCGTGGTGAAGGACAATGAGACCACCGATCCTAACATGGCCACCTCCGGCAGCATGATCGGCTCCCATGTGGCCTGGGCGGACGGTTATACCGGCGCCGGCTCCAAGGTGGCCATCATCGATACCGGTGCTGACACCGACCATCCCTCTCTGGATCCCGATGCCTTCACCTATGCCGTGAAGGACAGCGGCGCCACGCTGATGACCGCTGCTGATCTGACGGATACCGTTCTGGAGCAGCTGAACGCCTCCAAGAAGATGCCCGGTGTCACCGCTGATCAGCTGTACGTCAACGCCAAGATCCCCTACGGCTTCAACTACGTGGATGACGATCTGGATATCACCCACGCCAACGACAAGCAAGGCGACCATGGCTCCCACGTCACCGGCATTGCCGCCGGCAACCGCTTCATCAAGAACGAGGACGGCTCCTTCTCCCCCGCTCTGGATACCGCCCTGACGCAGGGTGTGGCTCCGGATGCTCAGGTGTTCGTTATGAAGGTATTCGGCACCAACGGCGGCGCTCGTGACTCCGACTATATGGTCGCCATCGAGGACGCCATCCTGCTGGGCGCTGATTCCGTGAACCTGTCTCTGGGCAGCAGCAACCCCGGCACCTCCCGCAACTCCTATGCTGCCTATCAGGCCATCATGGAGAACATCACCAATAGCGGCACCGTGGTGTCCATCTCCGCCGGTAACTCCGGCAACTGGTTCGAGAACACTGCCAACCAGTATCCCTATGCCGAGAGCAACAGCTGGACCACCACCGGCTCCCCCGGCTCCTACACCAACTCTCTGGGCGTTGCCTCCGTAGATAACGTGGGCGGCACCGGTGATTACGTGGAAGTGGCCGGCAAGAAGCTTTTCTACACCGACAGCACCAGCGCTCCCATCCAGGCTCTGACGACTCTGGCCGGTGAGCAGCAGTTCGTGTATGTGGACACCGCCGGTAATGCCGAGGATTTTGCCGCCGTGAAGGATATCCTCTCCGGTAAGATCGCCATCTGCAACCGTGGCTCCATCGCCTTCACCGATAAGGGCAACAACGCCATCTCCAACGGTGCCATTGCCCTGATCGTGGCCAACAACGAGGCCGGCACCATCAGCATGGCTACCGATGGCTATAACTACACGGCCCCCTATGTCTCCATGCTGCAGGCCGACGGCGAGTACATCAAGGCCAGCTCCGAGAAGCACACCACCGATTCCGGTCTTGTGTACTACACCGGCACCATGACCGTGGGTGCTTCCGCCGCTGTCAACCATGCCTCCGCCGACTACTACACCATGAGCAGCTTCTCCAGCTGGGGCGTTCCCGGTTCTCTGGAGATGAAGCCCGAGATCACCGCCCCTGGCGGCAACATCTACTCCCTGAAGGACGGCGGTACCTATCAGAATATGTCCGGCACCTCCATGGCCGCTCCTCAGATCACCGGTATGGCCGCTCTGGTGGCTCAGTACATCCGTGAGAATGATCTCACCGAGCAGACCGGTCTCACCACCCGTCAGCTTGCTCAGTCCCTGCTGATGTCCACCGCCGAGCCCATGGTGGAGGATTACGGTAAGGACGGCGACGGCTACTATCCCGTGCTGCGTCAGGGTGCCGGTCTGGCCAACGTGGCCAATGCCGTTACCTCCGGCACCTACATCCTGATGGATGAGGGCGCCAACGCCGGCGCTGCCGACGGCAAGGTCAAGGTGGA
>DXUR01000019.1 GCA_019417795.1 Clostridiales bacterium
ATCGACGAGCAGACCTTTCAGCCATTCAACGATTGCGTCGATGATAAAGTCCATATATCAGCTCCTTTTCTGGAAAAGGGACAACGGGTGACATTTAGCTGAACAGCCCGGACAGCAGAGGGATAAGCTGAAGGCCGATCAGAACGACACCGCCGCCCGCCATGAGCTGTTTCATACCAAAATAGGTGTAAAACTCTGCTCGATGGCGGGCGGCGGCGTGTCAAGAAATTTATGGAATTTTTTTAGAACCGCCCCGGCGGGAACAGGTCAGGCCGTGACCTGTTCCACCTCCGGGATGGGTTTGAGATTAAAATGAATTTCAATAGAAATGTGTCGTGTCTTATCGCTGTCGATGTGTTCATGGACAACGATTTCTTTAATCAGACGGTTGAGGGTGGCAGCGTCCAGCTCCGTGATGTCGGCGTATTCCTGAATGGCGTCCACCCATTGCTTGGCGTCCACGGCAAGGCGGATTTCATCAGCCAGCTTCCTGCGCCCCTGTTCAACCCGTTCCTTTAGTTCAGCCTGTTCCTTCTGCGTCTTATCCAGCATGAGATTGAAGTTTGCTTCGCTGATACGTCCGGCAACCATGTCCTCATAGAGCCGCAGCACCATTTTTTCCAGTACCTCAATCCGTTCCTCGTGCTTCGTCAGGGAACGCTCCAACGCTTCCCGCTGGCCTTTCTGCTCGGCTTCACAGGTGTTGGTAAGCCGTCCGGCAACAGCTTCCCCGTCCATCAGGGCGGCCTTCGCACATTCCCGGATTTTGTTCAGCACAAGGCGGTAAAGGGTTTCGTACTCCACACGGTGCTGGGTACAGTGCTGTTTCCCATAGGCATTATAGGTCTTACAGGAATAAATCTGCTTCGGGTGCTTGTCGTTGGTGTAGCGGATAGTCAGTGATTTCCCACACTCGCCACATTTGAGAAGCCCCGCAAACAGGCTGATTTCCCCGGTCTGGCGGGAACGCTGCCGGGATTTCAGCTTGTCCTGCACGATGTCAAAGCTCTTGCGGTCAACAATCGGCTCATGCCGTTCCTCCACCACAATCCAGTCCTGCGGCTTTTTTTCCCCGATGGTGCCGATTTTGAAGCGGTAGTCCTTCTTCTGGGAAGCGATAGCCCCGGTATAGACGGGATTCATCAGGATGTCCTTGATTACCGAAAAATCCCACATATACCGCCCGTTTACCGGGTCTTTCTTTTCCCATTTAGTGCGGACATTGCGGAAGCCCCGTTCCCGGTTCCACCATGTAGGGCAAGGCACCTTCTGTTCTTCCAGCCTGCGCCGGATAAAGTTCGGGCCGTGTCCTTCCAGCGCCCAGCGGAAGATTTGCCGGACAATGGGGGCGGTTTCCTCGTCCACCAGCAGATGGTTTTTGTCCTCCGGGTCTTTCTGATACCCGAAAGGGGCGATACAGCCGGTAAACTGGCCTTGCTGGGCTTTCAGAAGGTAAGAGGAATGTACCTTCTTGGAAATATCCTTGCTGTACATCTCGTTGAGGATGTTCTTGAACGGCGCAATGTCGTTATTCTCCCGCATGGTGTCGATACCGTCATTCATGGCGATATAGCGGACGCCGTGGCGGGGAAAGAAGTCCTCAATGAGTGTGCCGGTCTGCAAATAATTTCTGCCCAACCTCGATAAATCTTTCGTTATGACAAGGTTTATCTGCCTGCGCTCGATGGCTTTGAGCATCCGTTTCAGGTCGGGGCGCTCCATGTTCAGCCCCGTGTAGCCATCGTCCTGATAGACTGCCACAACCTCCCATCCCTGCTTTTCGCAGTATTTTTCCAGCATATCCCGCTGGTTGGCAATACTGGCGCTCTCCCCGTCAAGGTCATCGTCTTTGGAAAGCCTGCAATAGATGGCTGCCCGGAAGCTGCCTGCCAGTATTGCGTCCATGTCTGTATATTCATATCCGTTCATCATAACCGTTTACCCGCACAATCCAGACGGAACACGGTTCTTCTGAACCTCATCCTTATTATACTCTAAATCTTGTGTTTTCGCAAGATTTTCTTTGCTGGTATTCTGCCCATATTTTTGGGCAATCAGGCTCACAAAGACGTCTGTGGCGTCCAGTTCGCCGTCAAAAACTGTGGTAACATGAATCTCTGTTTTCGTTTTTGCCATAGGCAGTTATCCTCCATAATAGAATAAGCCAGACAAGGAGAAGGTCGGCAACGAAGTCCGGCAACGGGCTTCAAAAAACCTGAAAACTATCTCTGTCTGGCAGTTTGGCTCTTATTTTTATTTTCTTTTATTTTTCTGTTGTTTTGGTTGCTGATAAGGGGAAAAGCCCGCAGTTACGGGGGGTTTCCCGGCAACCGGCTCGGCAACGGGAGTGCAACAGGGTCGGCAACCGGCTGCATTTTTCAGAAGGGAAGCTCCATCTGTTCCGTGACTTCCTCAAATCCTTCCGGGATTTTTTCAGCTCCGTTGCTGATGTCCGTTGCTTTCGTTTCACGCTCCCAGCCCTTTTGCCTGCCGTATTCCGGGAACACACGGGGGTTGGAAAAGTAATTCCAGCCCGTCACGCAATGGTTCATGATGTCGTTGACTTCCCGGATTTCCCATTGCTTCGGCTCGTCAAAGGGGTGGTTCAGGGCTTCCTTGAAAAGCTGCTTGGAACACACCATGCCGCCGGTATAGCGGTCAAGGTATGCCTGTATCATCCCGGCCTTGGTGTCCTCCGGCATGAAATCCCGCTGGTGTTCTTTGAGATAGCGCACCATTTCCGGGCTGAAAGACAGCTTAAAATCCCCGCTGCGGTAAACCGTCATGGCTTCTGCCCAGACCTGTGCAAGATAGGCTCTGGAAGCGGCTTCGTCCTCCAAAATGTGAACCTCGGCCTGTTCCGGGTACACCATGACCGGCAGGAAGCGCCGGTTGCCGGAACGGTCAAGGGGCAGGAAGTCAAGGGCATTGGAAGTGCCGCCGAACACACATTGCCGCAGCCTGTCCTCCGGGTGGGTTTCGTATGGGATTTTATAGACCTCCTTCTGTCGGCTTAAAAATGACTTGATTTCCTCAATGCTCTTGGCATTGGCGGTGGCAATCATCTCCGACATCTCGATAATCCAGTGGCCTTGCAGCTTGCGGTACACGTTATCATCATCCAGCTTCCGCAAATCATCGGAAAACCACTCGTCTTTTACTGCCAGCAGCCGGAAAAAGGTGGATTTCCCGGCTCCCTGACCGCCCACCAGACAGAGCATGACTTCAAATTTACAGCCGGGGCAAAATGCCCGGTGGATGGCTCCCAGCAGGAACAGCCGCAGGGCTTCATAGGTGTACTGGTCGGTGTCGGCTCCCAGAAAGTGGCGCAGGCAATAGCGGATACGCTCCTGCCCATCCCATGAAAGGCCGTTCAGGTAGTCCCGGACGGGGTGGTAGCCGTTTTCATTGGCAACAATCCCGATGGCGGCGGTAATCTTTTTCTCACTGGTAAGCCCATAGGTTTCTTCCAGATACAGGAGCAGATAGTTCATATCCGTGTCCGTGATGGCGGTGCCGATGCGGTGGTAGCCGATGGGCTTTACAATGTCCACTCGCTCGGTCAGCAGATTTTTTGCGATTGCCCCGGAAAGCAGCGGGTCATTCTGAAAGACGGTCAGGCAGTTGCGGATACTGTTGCGGACGCTGCCTTTCTCGGTGCTTTCCAGCATGGCCTTTACTTCCTCAATGCTCCGGGGCGGGGCTGCTTCTTGTATGGTCTGTTCTGCGGCCTGCCGTATCTTGGGCGGCAAGCTCTGCCATTCGTCTTTCAAGATTGCTCACTTCCTTTCCATAGTCAACGATAAGGACTGCCCGTTCCTCCATATCCGGGGAGAGCAGCACATCCAGCAGATATTCCACATGGGATTGCTTCTGCAAGGCTTCCACAAAAAGCGGGTGCCATGCTTCTTCCGGCATCTTAGGGGCATAGTCCCGTTTCCAGCGGCGCAGAAGATGGTAATAATCGGACAGCACCCGGAAGCAGTAACGCTCCATGCGGCAAAACCGCTGTTCCGGGGTTTCCTGCCGGGGTTTGGGTTTTCTCCTGCCGGGTGGTTCCCTGTCCTCATAGGGGATGGAGAACTCCTGCGCCAGCATGAGGGCGGCTTCCTTCGGACTGACAGCTTCCAGACGGGAAACAAAGTCAATCACATCCCCGTCTGCCTGACAGCCGAAACAGTGAAAGCGCCGGTCAACCTTCATGCTGGGGTTTTTATCAGCATGGAAGGGGCAGACACACATCCCGTTTCGTCCCACCCGGATTCCAAAATGCTCCGCAGCCTGCCGGGTGGTAACAGACTGCTTGACAGCTTTAAATACATTCAAATAAATCCTCCTGAAAATAAGAAAAGCGCCTGTCATTCTCGAAAAAGAAAATAGCAAGCGCCTATTAAAGTTCCATATCCTGTTTTTTCTCTGTGCGGGGCTGCTTCCGTTTCTCGGCCTGTTCTTCCCGGATACGCTGCGTCCGGCCTTTGACTGCCTGCTGGATGGACGGTTTCTTTCCCGGCTCGGCGGTCTGGCGGTACTGTTCAGACGGAAGAACCTGATTGAGCCAGTGACGCACATCCCGGAGAATCTTCACATCCTCCTGTAATGCGGACAACCGTTCCTTATATCCGGCAACTTCTCCGGCAAGCTGTGTCTGTTCCTCATTCAGCTTTTTAATGCTGTACTTCTTCTCCTTCAAATGCACCTTGAAATAACGGATAGCGGCATTATAGGCGTCCAGCTCGTCCCGATGGGCGGCGGCAAACTGTTCCCGTGGCTTCTTAAACCGGATGGCAGCATACTCCACATGAACCGGCTTATGGGCTTCAAAGTTGGCGATATGGGAAAGCAGGGTGTTGATTTCTTTCATACGCTGTTCTTTCGGCTTCATCTCTGCCCGGATGGAAACGGCCTGCCCGCTGACGGTATCCAGATAAGCGTCCAAACTCTGCACAGTGGACAGCTCCTTTTCCCGCAGATAGCGGATAGCTTCCATAACCTTGTTGAAATCGGCAACGCTGCCTGTAAGCTGGCCTTTGCTTGTCCAGCCTGTACGTTCCTCCCGGCGCAAATCCAGATATTTCCCCAGCAGCTCCGGCAGGGTGGGTTCCTTCGATTCCTGCAAGGCTTCCAGCAGGGCGGCTTTTTTCTCCTTCAGGTCTGCAATCCAGCCTTTCAGGTGGCGTACCATCTGCCGGATAGATTGCATAAGGGAATTGGCGGCTTTGATGTCCCGGTTCAAGTTGCCGATGTTGGTCTGTATCCCTCGTTTCTCCATCTGGCTGACTGCTGGCCCCATATGGACGGTGGGGATTTTATCAAGCCCCTGCCGTTCATAGGAACGAAGGTCAAGGCGCTCCGGGCGTCCGTTGGCTTCCAGATAGCGGTTAGCGGTAGCCGCCCAGCCCTGCCGCCAGATCTCTCCGTACTTCTGGTCGTTCCAGTCCACGGTATCCTCCTTGTGGCTTTTCCAGCTCCCGGACGGGAGCCGGATACGCTCGCCGTTCTCGTCAAGGTCATAAACCTTCCGGCTCTTGGGAAGCCATTTCCCGTTTTCGTCCATTGCCCGCATGGTCAGCAGGATGTGGGCGTGGGGATTCCCATTCCCTTTGTCGTGGATGGCAAAATCGGCAATCATGCCTTTAGAAACAAAAAACTCCCGGCAGTAGTCCCGGATAAGGTCGGCGTGCTGTTCCGGGGGGATTTCCCTCGGTATGGCAAGCACGATTCTCCGGGCAAGCTGGGAGTTCCATTGCTTCTCGATAGCTTCGGCGGCGTTCCACAAAGTATTGCGGTCTGCATACGCTGGTGGGGCGTGGGGCGGCAGCATGATTTCTGTATGGACAATCTCGCTTTTATGGGAATAGTATTTCTGCTTCTGGTCGTACTCGGAAAACAGCCGTTCCCCACTCTGGTAGGCGGCAGACGCAACGGCTGACTGGTGGTTGCTGCGCTGGATTATTTTTATATCATGGTGTGGACAGGGCATAGCGTTCCTCCTTCCTGTGGTTGATTTTGGGCAAAAGAAAAGCAGGAAACCGTTTCTGATTTCCTGCTTAGTGGTGTCGCTGGTAGGCGATTAGTATTCAGTTTTGAAGGTTCGGGTCAGGTTGGCTCGATGATGGAAAGCTGTCTAATAGCTTAAAAGTTTTTGTTCGCAAATTTACTTGTAATTCCAGTTTCTGTTTTATAAAATCCAAAAATCAGAAAAATAATTCCAACAACTACTCCTGCAAATACGGTAGTCTGTGTAGAAATATTAAGAAGAAGTAAGGATATACACAAAACGATTTCTACCAAACCTAATGTTTTGCCAATACCAATAAAAATATTAGGTGCTATGCTTTGTGCATAATCCCAATGCTCTTGTGACTTCCGAGATGTAGGCGTATTGTATCCGTTACCGGATGTCATATCTTTTACCGGGTGCTTCTTTAAGATATATCCTACAAAAACCATAACAAAGGGTATGATGAAATTCAAAGCAATCAATCCATACATAAAACCATCTCCTTAGATAGTGTTCGTCATTAGCTTTATTATACTACGGGCAGTCCTGTTTTGGAATAGATAAATTGTAAACTTGCTGGACGGGAACAGCTTGCAGCGCAAGGTGTTCCCGGGCGGCAAGTCCACAAAGGGGTAGCTGGCGCAGCCAGCGCAGGGGAAGTGTAGCGTCCCCTGTGATGATTGGAAGCAGCCGCAACGGTGCTGAAAATCATCCGCTTTCCGCAGGAAGCCCCCGGCAGGGCGCAACGCACCGGCTTGACCGGTGTATAGTTGCGCCCTTACTCCGTAAGGGATTCCCCGGCTACCCGCCCTTTCACGCTTTCTGCAACTATTTCCTTCATGCCACTTTGAGAAAATGCCTGTTTCAGAATGTCCATCACATCCTCGTCTGTCAGCACTTCCGGCCTTAAAAGGAAACTTTCCAGCATAGCTCCTCTGGTACAGAGCCGGTGCGTCCGTTCCTTCCGGGTAAGCTGCTTCACCTGGTGTTCCAGTATTTTTTCTTCATGCTGCGCCCGCCGCAGTCTGGCTTCGCCTTTGGCAATCTCCTGATTCAGCTTTTCCAGCTTCTCATTTATCATGGCAGCCCTCCTTTGGGAAGCAGCGTGTAAATGCGGTTTGGTTCTCCCACACCCCGGCGCACCCGCAGGATAAGCCCGATGTCCTCCAATTCTTTCAGGGAACGCTTCACAGTGACGGGGCTGCGGGAGAGGGCTGCCGCTAATTCCATGATAGGAAAACGGACAAACAAAATGCCGTTGCTATCCTCTATCCCTGCCGTAAGGGTGGTGTTCAGCAGACGGGCATACATGACTTTTGCTGTGCTGCTGATCGGCAGCCGAAGCATTGCGGCGGGTAGCGGCATACAAGGCGGCAGAACCGTGTCTGCGCTCATAAATTCAAATTCCATTTAACTGATTTTCTCCTTTCGCTTGGCTCGTTTTGACAGGTAATGGGGGCAGTCTATCACGACAGCCCGGAAACTCTGCTTGCACTTATGCTGGCACTTCCGGCACAGGTCGTTGTAGGCCACACGCCCCCGGTCATTGAGGAAGAAGGAAAGCTCCAACTTCCGTTTCTTGCTCATTCTCGGCATAGTGCCTCCTATCATAGAAAATCCGCCCATTTCAGCCGTAACAACGGGAACAGGCGGATAAAGGTTTTTGGTGTCATGTTTCGGGGCGATTTTCAAGGAAAATACGGCCATAGAGCCGCTTTGAAATGCCCCATAGTATTACGGACGGGGCAGACTACACCCCGCCGATTTGTCGTGTTTGGGTAGCGTTTTGGTATCAGTTCTGCCGGGTTGTCCTGCTGTCGTTCCTGCCCCTGAATCTCACAGCGGCGTTTCGTTCCCGTTGGTACGCTCGCTGCGGTCAAGGTTCCTCCATTTCCTTGCCGCAGGTCGTTGCGCTACATCGCCGGGGAGCATATCCCATCAGGCCGGTCATTCGATTGGAAATAATCCATCGATGAACTGACTTAATCATAGCTCATTTTTGAACCCTTTCCCGTATGTCCATAAAATAGGAAAACCGCCCCAAAATCGAAAAATTCCACGATTTCGGAACGGTATATGGTATAATAAGGAATAACAGCGGCAGCCAGCCGCAGGAAGGAGCGATGTGTTTATGAAAACCCGCATTTCCGTACAGGAACGCCTGAAAGATTTACGGGTGGAACGGGGCTTGAATCTGGAAGAACTGGCACAGGAAACCGGCATTTCAAAATCAGCCCTCGGCAGTTATGAAAACGACAACGACGAATACAAGGAAATTAACCACGGCAGCCTGTTGAAGCTGGCAGACTTCTATCAGGTGTCGGTTGACTATCTGCTCGGCCTTACCAATAATCGGAGATATGAAAACACCCCGATAGAAGAATTACATTTGAGTGATGAAGTCGTGGAACTGCTGAAAAGTGAACGCTTCAATAACCGGCTGCTGTGTGAGATTATCTCCCATGAAAAATTTAAGGAATTGCTGGCAGACGCAGAAATCTATGTGGACGGGATAGCAACCATGCACTTCCATGACACAAACAGCTCACTGGCTGCTTTACGGGCTATGGTACTGGAAGAACACCCCGAAGCTGCGGCAGACCGGGCAATCAAAGTGTTGGAAGCCTGTCAGATAGAGGAAGAAGATTTTTTCTGCCATGTGACGCACAAAACATGGGACGTCATTCTCCATGATATACGCAAGGCGCACGAAAATGACAGCGAAAGTGCGCCGGATACCACGCCTGCCGATGAACTTATACGGGAAGTACAAAAGGCCATGCAATCTCCGGGGGACAGGGTTCAGCAATTCACGGAGATATTCTGCAAGGCGTTCCGGCTCAAATACAAGCGGCTCTCACAAGAGGAACGAAGCCTTTTGAAAAAGCTGTTCAAGAAATCCCCGCTGATAAAACAGTCTGGTATGAACTTCCGGCGCAGGCCGTGGAAATAAAAACAGCCGTTGTAGGATTTTGTTCCTACAGCGGCTGTTTTTATTTATGAATCTTCTCCAACAAAAGACAGGATATTTTCATCAGTTTGTAATGTAATTGTTGCGCTTTCTGAATCATCAGAATAAACTCTTGTTCCATATACGCCTGTAACAGGCTCCTCTAAATTTTCAAAAGTTAATCCGAGTTTCGAAGAAGAATTGTCAATCTTTTCAAGCGAATATGTACCTGTCCATTCTTGTTTATGAGTGTTATCTGTTAAGATAAAACTTTTTTCTTCAAAACTCAATGTCAAATCCAATACTGGTATGTCATCATGCACTGAACCTGAGAATAACATATTACCATCTAAATCAGTAATAAATTCTAAAGACCAGTTATATGATGATACCGACCGAGTTTGGGAAGAATCACACGAACATAAGCCTACACACATAAAAAAACATACGCATATTGCCAATAACCGTTTCATTTTACCTATTACCAACCTTAATTCACAACTGTTTTGCATTTAATTAGGGAAGTGTCACAGGGTAAGAAATAGCGAAAGCTCCACCGCCTGCCAAGGCATTATTAGCGGTAGCAACACCAGAAACAGAAACCGTTCCCTTATCTCCGCTATTACCTGTTCTTCCAGTATCCACATCAGTTTCGATTGTTTCTTCACCGTCGGCTAATTCTGCAAATGCCGTATTGGTGGATTTTTTGTTCATAAGCACATTAACTGTACCAGTCATACCAGTGAACTCCGGTTTTGGAGATTCATACCACGGTACATACAACTTCACATGAACTTGAATCCCATCATCCTCATCATAAGTTGCATAAGAGTTAATACGAACATTAGCGACTGCTCTTTTGGTGACACCATCGGAAATCATAACATCGGTTAAGTATCCGTCATATTCTCCAATGACTACCGGCTGTTGAGTATCCGTTATTTCCGTTGTTGTTTCCGCTGCAAAAGCAGGAACCGCACTCACAGAAAAAAGCATACAAAACGCTACCAACGAGGTAAACAATCTTTTACTAAATTTTTTCATAAACAATGCTCCTTTCTAAAATGACCAGAACCTACATTTTTTGTATTCAGTTATTGGCAATATGCTACTAACCTGCAAGCACACTCTCAAATCATAAAATGTTTCAAATGTACTTGTTTTATTTTATGATAGCACTTATTTACATTGGGTACAATAGAAAATATACACCATTAAAATTTAATTTTTTGTGCAAATCGAATCAAATATAAAATTATATCGCTTTAGATATTGTCCTGTTCTAATTTAATCACATTCATAATACCACAATTCAAGGCTTCACAAATGCGAACCAGCGTTTCCATGCTGATATTCTTTCCCTTGCCCATGTTGGCAATCATATTTGTGGTAAGACCGGCGGCAAGCCGCAAATCCTCTTTCCTCATGCCACGCTCTTTCAGTGTGTTCCATAGTGGCTGATAACTAATGTGCATAGGCTTCCCGCCTTTCTTTCCATCGTCAAGTGTTTTATACCCATTATAGCAGAAATCTTGCGTTTCCACAATATTTCTTGACTACACCGCCGGTTCCGTCTGGATTGTGCTTTTCCTTTCTCCGCTTTTATTACATCTAATTAGCCATGAGCTGCTTAATGCCCTGGCTTTTTGCTTATGTGTGATAAAGAAGCAATAGAAGTGCAAAAAATTTTGCCGTTCCTATCCGACACTTGGCCATTGTGTCGGATAGGTCGGGCGGTTATTCGGGCAAGTCAATCTTGCCGACAAAGCTGTAATAAATCTCAATGTCCTGCCTGCGGGTGCCGTTCTCATCATAGCTGCACTCATGCACCACAATTTTCTCGATCATTTCCCGCAAGAGAGTGGGGGTCAGTTCTTCAAAGGCAAGGTGCTTGCGGACAATGCCCATAAATTTCTCGGCGTTGACGGTAGCTGCCTGTGACTTGTCCAGTTCGGCTTGCAGGGCGGCGGCTCTCTTTTTCAGCTCCGCTTGCTCGGCTTCGTAGTCAGCCGACAGTTCCATGAAACGCTCATCGCTGATTTTGCCGTTTACATTGTCCTCATACAGCCGCTTGATAATGCGGCTGATTTCAGAAATGCGTTCCTGCGCCTGTTCAAGCTGCTTGATGGCTGCGGCGGTCTTTCGCTTGCCGCCGATCTCGTTCTGCTGGACAAGTAGTTTCACAAACCGGCTCTCATGCTTGGCTGCGTATTCGGTCACTTGCCGGAGATTTGCCAGGACACCAGCGGTCAACAGATCGGTGCGGATAAAGTGCGCCGTACAGTTGCGGGTGCGCTTCTTGTAGCTGCCGCAGATGTAGCAGTCCTGTTTGCGGTCTTTGTTCTGATACCGCTGCTGATACAGCACATGGCCGCAGTCGGCGCAGAACAAAATCCCGGAGAACAGCCCCACTTCATCGTAGCGGTTCGGGCGTTTGCGCTGTTTGCGTAACTCCTGCACCCGTTCCCATGTTTCCTTGTCGATGATCGGCTCATGGTGGTTCTCGAAAATGGCCTGCTTCTCGACGGGGTTCTCTATGCTGTGCTTGACCTTATAAGAAGGCTTTTCCGTTTTGAAGTTCACCAGACATCCGGTGTACTCTCGGTTTTCGAGGATATGAACGACGGTGTTGGTCGCCCATTTGCACTCATAGCCTGGGTGATAACGGCGGGTGCTGCCTGTCCGCTGATATTCCAGCGTCCCCGGCGTGGGGATTTGCTGCTCCGTCAGCATACGGGCAATCTTGGTCGGGCCGTTCCCGGCAAGGCAAAGCTGGTAAATCTGCTGCACCACCGGGGCGGCTTCCTCGTCTATAATAAAATTCTCGTCCTCGTCCATCACATAGCCGTAAACCGGCTTGCTGGTAACAGGCTTGCCGCTCATGCCTTTTGACTTTTTCACTGCCTTGATTTTCTTGCTCGTATCTCTCACCAGCCATTCATTGAACAGATTTCGCAGCGGGGTAAAATCGTTGTCCATGCCCTCGCTGGCACTGTCCACATTATCGTTGACAGCGATAAAACGCACACCCTTTTGAGGGAACAGCATTTCCGTGTAAAACCCTACCTGCAAGTAGTTTCGCCCTAACCGGCTCATGTCCTTGACGATGACCGTACCCACTTTCCCGGCTTCAATGTCCGCAAGCATGGCTTGAAATCCGGGCCGCTGGAAGTTCGCGCCGGAAAAACCGTCGTCGGTGTACCAGCGCAGATTGGTAAAGCCGTTCTGTTTTGCGTAGGTTTCGAGTATCCTTTTTTGGTTCGATATGGAATTACTCTCGCCTTGCAATTCATCCTCGTGGGACAATCTCGGATAAAGGGCGGTAATGAGGTTTTGGGTGGCTTGTCTTAACATAAAATCCTCCGTTTCCGACAGCCAGCCCCACTATTCCGTGGTTTCATTGTACCACGGAACGGCGGGGGCTGTACAGCGGCAAAAGCGTTAAATTTGCTTCTTTACAGCTTTTCAATTTTCCGATTTTTATGGTATGGGTTGTCGTCCCATATTTGCAGTAGAAAAGTTCATAACTCCGTGGTATACTCTGATTTAACAAAAAAATCAGAAGTTAAAGGAGAAAACATGAAGTATACAATAGATGAATTAACCGCGGCCAAAAGGCAAATTGATTCAACTCTGCACAAGCTAAGAGAAACAGTAAAAACATTTGAATCAAAGGATAATTCCGAGCGTTATAAATCACAAATCACATTGGCAAAGAGAAGAATAAAAGCCTTTGAAATTGCAAATTATTTTATAGAGAATGAGATTAAGAATTGCTAAAGCACTTCCGATTTTCGTTCCAGCGGTCATGCTCCCTGGCATGGCCGCTTTTCCATGCCCCGGTTCACGCCGGATAAGTCGGCTCCTGTGTAGCAGCGGCTTCCGCTTCCAGTACCCGCGCCATTTTGTCGGCGGCGGTGGTGGTGGTGTCTTTCTTGAAATAGCCGGACACGACAAGGACGGAATTGCCCATGCGGATTTCCGTCACACAGTCAGGGCGGCGGGTGGTGCGGGTGTCGTGCTGCTTGTTATCTGCCATAGGCAATACTCCTTTCAGTCGGTAATCAGTTTCTTCATGCTCTCCATTTTCCGCTTGGCGGTTTCCTGCCGGAAGTTGTCGCCGGTAAAGCGTACCGGGACGCACATGGAAAGCAGGCGGTCATAAATCCGGGAATGGGCGGTGTCCTCCGGGTTGTGCAGGTCGTCCAGCGTAAGGTTGGTCGTGACGATCAGCGGCTTGCCGCTGCGGTAACGGCTGTCAATCACATTGAACACCTGTTCCAGCCCGTATTCCGTCCCGCGTTCCATGCCGAAGTCGTCAAGGATCAGCAGCGGATAACGACAAAGGCGGGAAATGTACTCGTTGCGCCCCTCAAAGCTGGCGGCAAGGTCATTGAGGATAAGAGCAAAGTTCGTCATGCGGACGGGGATTTCTTTCTCCATGAGGGCGTTTGCGATACAGCCTGCAAGGTAGCTTTTGCCGGTGCCTACGCCGCCCCAGAACAGGCAGCCGATATTGTCTGTCCGCATATCTTCCCAATGCTCCACATACCGGCGGGCAAGCCCGGTCTGCGGGTTCCTGCCGTTGTCGTTCTCGAAAGTCCAGTCCCGCATGGTGGGGTCGGTAAAGCCCCGGCGTTTCAGTTCTTCCACGGTGTCAAGGTGTCTGCGCCGCTTTTCGGCGGCTTCCCGTTCCTCGCGGGCGGTTCTCTGGCAGTCGCACTCTGCCGGGTGGCGGTCGCGCCCGAAGATAGCGGCCTTATCCGGCGCAAAATAGGCTTCTTTCGGCTTGCGGCACTTGCCGCAGTACAGTAAACCGTCCTCGCCGGTGTAGTCCTCCGGCTCCGGGATGGTGGTCGTCATATTCTCCAAAACCGCGTTGATTTCATTCTTCATAAACTCTCGCCCTCCTTGCATGAGTAGTCTGGTATGCCCTTTTTAGGGGCTTCCTTTTTGTCGTTCCCCGCCCATATCCGCAGGGCGGCGGCATAGTTCTGGTAGCTTTTCCCGTTGGCGGCAAGGTAGCGGCTCATTTCCTCGATGAACCGTTCCAGCCTGTCAGGGTACTCTGCCTGCAACTCGTCGTATTCGGTCTGTGACAGAAAAATATTTCCATATCGGCCATAGGGCGCGGACGGCCCCCCACTCACTCCCTTTGTTTGGCTCTCTGTAAGGTTGTTTATAGTAGTTTGGTTAGGGGACGGTTTTCCGACCATCATAAGGTCGGTTTTCTGACCATCAGTAGGACGGTTTTCCGGCTCTATGAGGGGCGGACTTCCGGCCATCAGTTGGTCTGAAAACTGTACCTGTGGCACTGGCGGTACTTTGACATAAAGCCGGTTCGGTGCGGAGAAGCCGCCCCGTTCCCGTTCCAACAGCCCCGCCGTGTCCAGTTCATTAAGCGCCCCCTTGATGGTGGTGCTGCCTTTATCCAGTATTTCTGCTATCTCCGCGATGGGATAGATAATATAAATCCTGCCCTCGTCGTCCAGCCACTTGTTTTTCTGGGAGAGGGTGGAACGGTCTAACAGCAGCGAATACAGCAGCTTGGCGGTCTGTGAAATCTCCATTTTCAGCAGGAAACGGGGATACGGCAGATAGGCGGGCAGCCGCGTGTCTGCCCTGATATAATCAGCGATAGGATCACCTCCCTGTGTTCGGGTTGATTTTGGCGTATTGTCACGCATTAAAACGCCGTTTCCGGGGGAAAAGGATAAATGTATCGCGTACCCTTTGACACCCACGAAAAAAGCCTTGATTTATGCGGGTTTGAAAGGCTCTAAAGCGTGACATCTCTGCCTTTGTTTCCGCTTTCTCTCGGCGGCTTTGATTTTCTTCATGCGCCCGGCGCAGTCGGGGCAGTATTTTCCCCGGTTGGATTTGGGGACAAAGGCCGCCCCGCAGACGGCACACCGTTTCCGGCTTCCCCGGCACAAGAGGGCTGCGGCCAGCTCCCCGTCAAGGGGCAGGACAGCCACACGGAACCAGTGGCAC
This sequence comes from Clostridiales bacterium, assembly GCA_019417795.1. The sequence goes on from DXUR01000019.1 coordinate 14,946, forward strand.
ATGAGGGAAAAGGAAATGCTCTGGACGCACACGCAAGGCTCCCCGTCGTCCAATAGCAGGCAGTTCCCCTCATCGTAGTTACAGCACTCATGTACCAGCCGCCGCGCCCGCCGGTGCTGGCGGTAGTCCATGTGGGGCAGGTTATCGCTCATGGCTCTGCTCCTTTCTGCGGTGCGGCTCGTCCCGGCGCAAAATCTGGTCGATGTTCCGCTTGACGGTCTGCAACTCCTTGAACCGCTGTTTCTGTTCGTGATAGGTGTTATACAGGCCGTCTTTCTCGGAGATAAGCTGCTCGATCTCGGCCTGCAACGCTTTCCGGGCGGGCAGCTTGGTAATGCCATGCGCCTTGAAATACCGGGCTGCTGCGTCGGCTATGATAAAATCGCTCTCATGGGCCTGCCGGTATGCGGCGCGGGCTTTCTCGGATTTCTGTGCCCGCAGCCCGTCGCGGGCGGCCTTGGTCTGGGCGTAGGCCAACACCTGCCGCTGCAACTTCTTTTTCCCTTGCAGCTTCGTTTCCAGTGCTTTCAGTTCGCCGCTGGTCTGGCGCATTTTCTGATAGGCGGTGTCAACGGCGGCTTCTAACTGCTCCGGGGAAGTAAAGCCGTATTGCTGGTAGACGGACAGCGTTTTGGCGGCCTGCTTCAGATTGTGTATCTTCGCCCAGCGTTCATAGCCCCGGCCTTTGCCCTCGGCCATTTTCTGCTCAATGTCCACAAGCCGCTGCACTCCGTCCTGTTTCGGGGCGGCTATCTCGGCTCTGGCAACCTGCAAGCGGTCTTTTATGGTGCGTGGGGGATCGGGGGATCTGGCTGGCGCTTCGGCTGCTCTGGCGGCGTTTTGCTCTAAAACGGCAAAGACAGCGGCGCGGTCAAAATCGTCGCCCAGCTTCCGGGCGGTAATTGGCTTTGTCCTGTCCGGCGTGAGGTAGGAAAGCCGCCCCCGGCTCTCCTTGACGGTCACACCCTCCTGCAGCAACAGAGAGGAAAACTCGTCAAAGCTGGCGGCGGTGGCAAGGGCTTTCCGTAGGGTCTGCCGCAGCTTCTCCTTGTTCGTTTCAAACTTGGTCTGCCGGGGCGTGATACTATCGGCAATCATGGGGGCGTTCTGCTTGTCCAGCGCGGCCTGTCCCTTTTTCTGCGCCCAATACTCCCGGTCGGTGACGCGGTTCTTGCTGCCGTTCAAGAGGTCGATTTGATAAAGCCCCTCCCGGTGGCACATCTCCATGACTTCGGATTTGAAGTAGCGCAGGGCAGCGTCGGTACATCGGTGCTTGCAGCCGACTTTCGTATCGGCCGGCCTGTCCATGTAGGGCAGGAACGGCACTTCCTCAATCCGCAGGCTGTTTATGACGATATGCACATGAATGTTGCCGCTGTGGTTATGCCCGTCCGGGTGGGTGCAGACAAGGGCCTGGTGGCCGGGAAAATGCTCTTTACAGAATTGTTCCCCCAACGCCTGCGCCCGGTCTACGGTCAGGCCGTTGTCCGGCCCGTCCCGCGGGTCAAAGCTGATGATGTAGTGGTGGCTTTTCACATCTTCCCGCCGCTGGTTTTTCTGATAGCGGAGATTGGCCCGCATACACGCAACGGCAAAATCCTCCCCGTCGCAGTTCAGCGTGGACAGCCGGTAGTCCTCGCGGGGGATAAGCCTGCCGGTTTCATCAAGGACGGGCTTCATGGTAAACTCGTCATGCTCAAAGAGAAGATATTGCTCGGCGGCTCCGTAGTCGGCGTTTTTAGAGTTGATATGCTTGAGTGTTGCCAACCGCGTCACCTACTTTCTTGAGGACTTCATACTTGAGGACGGCAAGGTCGGATATGGCGGCGCGTACCTCGCCGGAAAGGGTGTTGTAGGGTACGCCGTATTCGTTCAGATACCGGGCAATCTGATTGAGGTTGCCGCCGATCCTGCCGTACTCGGCTGTCAGCTTCCCGACAGCGGAAAGCAACTCGTCATTGACCGACGACACATGGACAACCGGGCGTATGGTCGCCCGCCGTATCGCCTGCCGGAGAAATTCGGACTGGCTGATACCATAGGGCGCAAGCCGCGCTGTGAAGTCGGCATACTCATCTTCGGACAGCCGGGTTTTCACAACGCGGCTGCGGTGGGGCGTGTTGTATTTCTTTCGCATGGTGTGACCTCCTTTCTCGCCCGTAAGGGCGCATGAGCAGGGTTTGGGGAAGGCACTCCCCAACAAGTTTCCCGCGAGGGGCAAAACTGCAGAATTGCGGATTTTGGCACCGTGGTAGAAACTTGCTCTCCGTGACTGCAAACTTTCTCTCACTTCCGTCCGCCACTTTTTTGGAAAACTGCAACCACAAAAGTTTGTTTCTCTTTTTCTGCTACTACTAATCCTGTAAAGGGCATTCCTGCCCGCTTTCGCTAAAATGACACCGGACGCAGTGGTTTCTACCCGGTGTTGGAGAAATCCTTTCTCTTTGCCCTCTACTACGGGTAAATGCTCCAAATGCCAAACACCAGGGCAGAAAAATTCCCTCCTCGCTTACTACTACAACCGGCAGGGGGCAAAATGGCCGGGAGCGGAGCCGGACAACAAAAAAAGCAGTAAATCTTTTTCAAGACTTACTGCTTTCGCTGGCCGCGTCGGTGGCGGCTGGTATTCAGTTTTTATGACTTGTCCGGTGGTTCGTCAAGCCGGAACTTGAATTGACAGTCAATTAACCGCTGCTTTACATAGTCCTCCACCTCGGCGTTGACCTGCCCGTTCACTTTTGAGAAATAGCGGATATATCCGGCGTAGTGGAGCAGGACAGCGTTCACGGCTTCTGGGTCGCCCTCACGGGCTTTGAGGATTGTTTCATAGGGGAGAAGTCTACTCATACCGGCTCACCCCCATTTCTTCGCGTAGCCGCTGCAAGGCAAGCTGGATATGCCGCCCCGCTGTGCTGCGTGACCGGCCAATACACGCGCCGATCACGCGCTGCGGCTGGCGCAGAAAGTAATAGCGCAGGATTTCTTCCCGCGTCTGCTCCGGCAAAACAGAGCTCGCGTCGGCAAGGGCGGCGTTGCAGAGCAGGACGGTCTGACCGCAGACGGTAAATGGGTATTCCTCGTCCGGCTCCGACGCGGCAAACTGGACAAACTTCTCGTTCATCAGATAGTCAAGGGAAACTTGCCGTTCCCATTGCCGTTTAAGCTTCAAAATCTTGTCCAAGGCGGCACAGCGGATAACAGTCTTGCAAAAGGCGTTGTACCTGCGCTGGATATATTCTTGATAGGCTATCTGGTCGGTCATGGAAATTCCCCTTTCTGAATAATAGTGCGGGGCGGTGGCACTTCTTGCTGTCGCCCCTTGATTGCCTACCAGCAAAGGCGGGCGGGGCTGTCAACGGCTGCGCATATGCGCCGTTCATCTTGACCGTTGACTGGCTCGGCTGGGTTTGCTATTTACCCGACAAACTTGAATTTATTTTAAGCTATCACGTTTTACCTTCTTAAGCCTTACTATCA
>DXUR01000190.1 GCA_019417795.1 Clostridiales bacterium
TCCGGCGAGGCTGTTGAGAAGTACGGCCTGAAGCCCATGGTCAAGCTGATCGGCTGGGGCCAGGGCGGTGTTGATCCCAAGATCATGGGCGTTGGCCCCGTTGTGGCTTCCCGCGCTGCTATGGCTAAGGCTGGCGTGTCCATCGAGGACATCGACCTGGTCGAGGCTAACGAGGCTTTCGCTGCTCAGTCCATCGCTGTGGCCCGCGAGCTGCACTTTGACATGAGCAAGGTCAACGTCAACGGCGGCGCCATCGCTCTGGGCCATCCCGTTGGTGCTTCCGGCGCCCGTATCATCGTCACCCTGATCCACGAGATGATGAAGCGCGAGGACGCCAAGAAGGGTCTGGCCACCCTCTGCATCGGCGGCGGCATGGGTACCGCTGTCGTGGTGGAGAAGGTCTAAGCTACATTCTGTATCCCCAACCGGGGCCGCTTTGCGCGGCCCCGGTTTTTTTGCGCTGCTCCGCCTCCTTTCTCTTGCATGATCTCCATTCCTTTGCTATAATTAGGAATCATTACTACAAAGAAAGGTGCGTGAGCATGAAGCAGCAGCGCAACACCCGTCAGCGGCAGCTGGTGCTGGACGTGGTCCGGGGCCGCCGGGACCATCCCACTGCGGAGCAGATCTACCAGAGCGTCCGGGAGCAGGATGCCCATGTCAGCCGCGGGACCGTCTATCGAAACCTGAACCTGCTCTGCGACAACCGGGAGATCTATCGGGTAGTCATGTCCAGCAGTGACCGATTTGACCTCCGGACCGATCCTCACTATCATATACACTGTCTGGTCTGTGACAGTGTGGTGGATGTTCCCTACACCTATGACTGCGCCTATGACAAAACGCTGGAGCAGGAAACCGGCTACCGCGTCCTGTGTCATCACATGGTGGTAGAGGGCGTTTGCCCTGACTGCCAACGTTCCGAAACGGGCTCTGTGCAATAATTTCTCTACTCGCTAAAATCCAACGGGTCACGGAGTACTTTCCGTGACCCGCTTTTTCGTTGGACGCCGCTATTCGGGATACAGGCCAGTTCGCTGGCAGTGCATAAAAAAGAGCCGCCCCAAGGGGCGGCCCAAACGGGTGGGATATTGGAAAGCTTCCTCGATTATGGTAGCACGAACTGGCTCTATTGTAAATGGGAGCTTTTGTCGAATGCTGTCCCCTTTCGGCGCTTTAAAATTTTTTGTGAATTTTATACATTTGCATCTGGTAAAACGCAGAGGAATGTGATATGATTTGACCATAGAGAGGGCCCCATCCCTCTTCCACGAAAGGAGCGAGCATTATGAAGTATACTTACGCATGCAAGAAAGTTCCCCTGAATGACTCCATTAAGGATTACGCTGAAAAGCGCGTGGAAAAGCTGGAAAAGTATTTCCACCGGGACGATGCGTCCGCCTTCGTGACATTTACTGTGGAAAAAGACAAGCTGTGCACCGTGGAGATCACCATCCGGGATGGTTCCACTCTCCTCCGGGCGCAGACCACAGAACCGGATGGGGATATGCGCGGTGCCATTGACGCCGCCGTCAGCTATATTGAGCGGCAGATTCTGAAAAACAAGACCCGGCTGGCCAAGCGCCTGCGGTCCGATGCCTTCCCCGCCGTTCCCATGGATGACTTCTCCGTGGCGGAGGAATCGGAGTTCCACATCGTCCGGACCAAGCGCTTCTCCGTGAAGCCCATGAGCCCAGAGGAAGCTATTTTGCAGATGAACCTGCTGGATCACGATTTCTATGTGTTCCGCAACAGCGATGATGACAGTATCTCCATTGTCTACCACCGCAAGAACGGCGGCTACGGTCTGATCGTCACCGACGAGGAAGAATAAAATACAAACAGGGCGCCTCTGGCGCCCTGTTTCAGCGTGCCGAAAAAGTCTTTTCGCCCCGCTGAACAAGTTTTCAGAACTTTTATAAAGTTCTGAAAACTTAGGATTTCAAATGCGCAGAACACTCTTCTTGGGTTTCCTGCACACACTCTTCCTCACCGTTGCGGAATGTTTACCATCCTGCCAACAGCCTCAGACAGGGCGCCAAAAGGCGCCCTGTTTTTCATGTTTACAAGATGACTGTGAGCCGTTTTGAAACACAGCGGACACGGAATTCAGTCCCGCTTCATAGAATAACCTTACTGGTGGTCCACCTCGTACATGTGGGCCATGAGGTCCAGTAGCTTGCTGGTGTAGCCCCATTCGTTATCATACCATGCAATGAGCTTCACGAAATCGTCATCCAGCATGATACCGGCAGTCTCGTCAAAGATGCAGGTCTCGGAAAAGCCCGTCAGGTCGGAGGAGACCACCTGATCCGTGGTGCAGGTGATGATGCCTTTCATGCTGTTCTTGGCTGCGTTCCGCATGGCCACGCACACATCGTGATAGCTGGCGGGATGGATGAGCCGGGCGGTGAGGTCCACCACAGACACATCGTTGGTGGGTACACGGAAGCTCATGCCGGTCATTTTGCCTTTCAGTTCCGGGATCACCTGACCAACAGCCTTGGCAGCACCGGTGCTGGAGGGGATAATGTTGCCCAGAACGCTGCGGCCCGTCCGCCAGTCCCGGCCTGCACGGGAGTCCACAGCCTTTTGCTTGGCGGTAGCGGAGTGGATGGTGGACATAAGGGCCTGCCGGATACCGAAGGTATCATTGATGACCTTGGTCATGGGGGCCAGGCAGTTGGTGGTGCAGGAGGCGTTGGACACCACGTTCATATCCGGGGTGTACTTCAGATGGTTGACGCCCATGACGAAGGTGGGCATGATGTCATCCTTGGAAGGGGCTGAGATGATGACCTTTTTCGCGCCGTTTTGCAGATGGGCGCTGGCCTTTTCCACGGTGTTGAACACGCCGGTGGATTCGATGATATACTCCGCGCCGCAGTCATCCCAGGGGATCTGGGAAGCATCACTCTCGCTGTAGACCCGGATCTTCTTGCCGTTGATGATGAGGTGCCGGTCATCGTGCTCCACCGTATCCCGGAAAGTCCGGAACACGGAGTCATATTTCACCTGATAGACCATGTAATCCAGATCCGCATTCCGCAGGTTGATGCCGCAGATCTGATAACTGCTGCTGCCACGCTCCACCATGATCCGCAGAGCTACGCGGCCAATGCGGCCGAAGCCGTTAATGCCTACCTTGATCGCCATAAACAGATCCCTCCTGCCCTTTGGGCGTTGATTTGTTGCTTTCATTATAGGCGCGTTTTCTAAAAGGCGAAATGGACGATCTGTAAAATTAAATCTGCCTTTTCCAACGGCTCTTAGCCCCTTTGCATAGCACATCGTTTACCACATCGTTTACTTGTGAAAAGTTAAATTATTTTAAATTTCCGACAAAATTCTTGTTTTCTTCCTAAATTTTTGATATGCTGATTGATACCATCCCGCATTGGGAAATGTTTTCCTGGTGTAATTTTCACTCTGCGGCTTATGATAGTTTTGATGCAAAACAGAAAGTGAGGCACTGTTATGGAGCAGCACGGGACCGAGGCAGCTCTGCTGCCGAACATTGCCAACCAGATGCGCAGCCTGCTCAGCAATCTGTACCTGGCGGCTTCTCAGGTCATTCCTCCGGAGCAGCGGGAGCAGGACCCAGCCTTGGACGCCAAGGCCGCCATTTTGGAGCAAAGTTTTTTCCGGCTGCTGCGGCTGGTCAACAGTATGTCCGCCGCAGAGTATCTGTCAGACAGCCAAACGCTGTCTCTGCGGGACGCCGATCTGGTAAAGCTGGTCTCTGAGGTCTGCGAGTCCTCTGCGGATCTGGCAGAACAGTTGGGTATTCAGTTGAAATTTGTCTGCGCCATGGATCGGCGGGTCTGCGCCATTCATCCTGCCGCCGTGGAGCAGATGCTTTATCACCTGCTTTCCAACGCGCTGAAATTTACGCCTGCCGGCGGCACCGTCACGGTGGAACTGAAAAAAAGCGGTGAAACTTTGCGGCTGACCGTCAGTGACACCGGCTGCGGCATCCCGCCGGAGCGGATGGCCCATCTGTTCGACGGCTGTTTCCAGCCGGGCCATCCCGCTCCTGCGCCCTATGGCTTGGGTCTGGGCCTTCCTCTGTGCCGGGCCATCGCGGAAAAGCACGGTGGGAGCATCACCGTGGAGTCCGCCCCCGGCAAGGGCAGCCGCTTTATGGTCACTCTGCCGGACCGGCAGTTGGGCAGCCAGCTTTCCGACATCCCCTCCGTCTACAATGGCGGCTTCAGCCGTCCGCTGCTGGGACTGGCGGATGCGCTTCCCTCCGATGCGTTTGCCGTGCGGAATCTGGAATAATAGGCGAACGAAAATCTTACCGTTTTATCGTAACCTCAGAAAAGCGGCGCAAAGCCGCTTTTCTTTTTCTACACGATAGCTCTTTTAATACCATTTGGCATATCTATTCGACATAATACGATCTGGAATGTGCATTGACGCATAGGAGGCTTCTATGGCACAGGTATTTTTGGGAATGAGCGGCGGGGTGGACAGCTCTGCCGCCGCGGTCTTGCTGCAAGAGCAGGGATACGCCGTCAGCGGCCTGCATCTGTCCCTGTTAAGCGGTCTGCCTTTACCGGCAGACCGCCTTCCGGATGACGGCTCCGACGCCCGGGCCGTGGCATCCCTGCTGGGGCTTCCCTTCTACGATATGGACCTCTCCCCGAAATTTCGGGCAACGGTCATCGACTATTTCATCCGGGAATACGAGGCGGGCCGCACCCCAAACCCCTGCGTATTCTGCAACCGGAGGATCAAGTTCGGCGCCATGTGGGACGCCGCCCGAAAGCTAGGGGCGGACTATCTGGCCACCGGCCACTACGCCAAAATCCGACAGGATCCTGCCACCGGCCGTCACCTGCTCTGCCGGGGGACGGACCGTTCCAAGGACCAGAGCTACTTTCTCTGCCGTTTGACGCAGGAGCAGCTTTCCCGGACGCTGTTCTCCTTGGGCGATCTGGAAAAACCGGCGGTACGGGCCTTGGCGGAGGCTCACGGCTTGATCAACGCCCAAAAGCGGGACAGTCAGGATATCTGCTTCGTGCCGGACGGGGACTATGTGAGCTTCATTACCCGCTGCGTGGGACACGAATCCCCCACCGGGCCGTTTGTGGACCGGGAGGGCCGCGTCTTAGGCCAGCACAAGGGGTTCATCCGCTACACCAAGGGCCAGCACAAGGGACTGGGTCTTGCCATCGAGCCGCCGCTGTACGTCCTGCGGAAGGATCCGGCGGACCACGCCGTCTATCTGGGTCACAATGAGGACCTGTTCACCTCAGAGCTGATTGCCGGGGACTGGAACTGGATCTCCATTCCCGCTTTGACCGCCCCTATGACCGTCACCGTCAAGACCCGCTATTCCCAGCGGGAAGCGGAGGCCGTGGCGGAGCCGCTGTCCGGTGGGCAGGTACGCCTGCGGTTCCGGGAGCCCCAGCGGGCGGTGACGCCGGGACAGTTCGTTGTCCTCTATGACGGAGACGCCGTGGTGGGCGGCGGCGTAATTCTGGAATGAGTTTCCATCATGCTTTCCGTTTCTCCGGGCATACTACCCTCAGACCGAAAAAGGAGTGACGGAGTATGAAAGGTTGTGCCGGATTTTGGGTCGGCATGAGCGCCGGTCTGCTGGCTGGCGCCGCAATGGGTATGATGTCGCCCTACGGACGGGACCCCATGAAAACACAGGTGGGGAAAAGCATCCGCAAGCTGGGTATCGCGGTGGACAACGCCGTGGACAACATTGTATCCGATCTGCGCTGAACAAAAGGAACAGGGAGGGCTGTGCCCTCCCTGTTGCTCAGCGTGTCGAAAAATCCTTTTCGCCCCGCTGAGCAGGTTTTCAGAACCTTATAAAAGTTCTGAAAACTAATGATTTTAATGGCGCAGGACACCCTTCTTGGGTTTCCCGCGCACACCCTTCCTTAC